>NZ_JACJSC010000029.1 GCF_014697575.1 Planktothrix sp. FACHB-1365
ACCTGAAAAAGTTGGAGAACAAAAAAGAATCAGAAATCAGCCAAGCCCAAGAGATAGTAAGGGATTGTCAGTTAAAAGGAAAAGTAATAACCTTTGATGCGTTGCACTGTAATCAGAAAACTGCCGCTCTCGTAATTGAGAGTGGAAATGATTATATAATGGCTTTAAAAAAAAATCAAAAAAAGTTATATGAGCAAGTCGAAGCGGTAATACAAAGTGAAAATCCTTTGAGTGTAGATGTGACTCATGAACACAGCCATGGCAGAAAACAGAAGGACAACGGTGGTTAACTGCTCACGGGTACAAGATTTTCAGTCTGGAGGAATTGTTTGCCCTAAAATCCTGAAAATCATCGAGTTTTAGAGCGATAAAAATCTAAATACATAGATGTAAGTTCTCTATACGAAAGATTTAGAGAAGTTTTTGTTATTCAAAAATAAGAAAATTATCTCGTGAGCAAAACTCCAGACAATTCAGTTAGAATTACTCAGTTTTTTCGCCGCATTCCTAAAAATTGGGGACTCAATTTGACTCCCCAATTTGGGAAAATGAAACAGCCCTGGGGGTTGGGGGAGAGGTCATAGAGGAATCTGTCTCCAGAATGAAACAGCCCTGACCTCCCTACCCCCATAACCAGGTACGGTAAACACACCAAAAAAAATCTGTCAAGTTATTGCAATATTTTTTAACTGTCTGTTACAATCGTTTACATAGAAAGCAAGCTAAAGCAGGTTAGGAGAAAAGTTATGTTTACCGTTTTAATTTCTTTATTCATTGTGGGTTGGGTTGCGGCTGCTGTAATTGGGACTCAAGCTTACTTCCGGGGTGAACAAACCAAACCCATTCACGAACGCAATTGGAATTCTAACTCCTTTGAACAAATCGCTCAGTCCGTTACAGGTCAAGAAACCGACTACAGCGTCCGCATTCCTGCCTATAGTTTAGATGCTTACGCCAGCAATAATTTAGGGAATTAATTCTCTAATATTCAACCTGAAAAAACAAAAAATAAGTAACATTTTTACCCCTGCAATTCGTGGAAGATTGAAGGGGTATTTTTTTATTCTAACGCAACCCTCATCCCTTGCTAGGGAATACAGTTTCAATAACTTATAAAATCCTTCAGAGTTAAAGTTCTTCCAGGGGATAAAAACCGTTATATTTAGCTCCAACGATGGGGCTTTGTTTATGCTTTTTAAGCGTAACTTTTTATCACTAGATTTTGTTGTAGAAATTTAAGTTTTAAAAGTTTTTATTTGGAGTTTTCTAGGCGTTAAAGAGTTAGAGCTTTTAGCAACTACAGAAAGCTCGGATTTTTTAATTTCTGTTTGCGGTTGTGAAGTCGAAGCCTCCTTCGATTCCGCATTAACAGAAGACTTCAACTCAATTGTGTTGGCTACTTATTTCTAGGTAGTCCCACTAAAATCATGTAACCTTTCGGTTACGGGAAGGTGCCTTTACCGCTAGAGCGTCAGGCTAGGGGCGTTATTTCTATGCGGTAGAGCCGCCCCCCAAAATTAGATTGTCATAAATCTAGTTTTTTGTCAACAGTTATTGATTATTTCCCTCCAATTACTGCATTAACAGAAAACTTCAACTCAATTGTGTTGGTGTTTCCAATCAATTAATTTCCCTAGCGAGTAGGGATCTTTCTATTTTAAACTTATAAGTTCAATCAACTGAGTGGCTAAATCTAAAATCACACATTGAGTTCCAGTTCCTAATTTTTCCCAAGGTTTAAAATGTTTTCATAATTTCTCCTTACAATCCATCGGTTACAGTTATTAATGTTGAACTTCAACAACGCCTCGCACCATATTCATCCCACAACTAAAGGTATATTCTCCTGATTCTTCGGGAATAAATTCAATAGTTGTGGTTTGATTCAAAGGTAAATCTTGAGCAATATTAAAATCAGGAAACAGCACTTTATCTAAGCAATGGCTGGGGTCTTTACGAATAAAGTTAAGCCGGACTTTTTTACCCGATTGAACGGTAATCCGATTAGGTTGATAGCCGCCATCGACTAAAATTTCTAATTCTTGAGTCTCCTCATTTAGTGTTGCTTTTTTTGCTTTGGGTTTACTGAATAAAAACCACCAGAGTTCTAATCCAATTAATGCTAATCCACTGACAGTAACAACCATTTTTGTTGATAACGGTTGTTCAATTGTTTTAAATTGAGCGTTAGCAGGTTCTGAATGGGATTCCATTGCTCGTAGAGGAGCAGAATTAACCATTAAAACTGATAGTAAAATTCCGCTAAATTGTAACCCTGTTTTGATTTTAATGTTCATAGTCTTCACTCCTTATTCTAAGAATAATTACTCTACAGTAAGTCTCAATCATTTATACACATTACCGCCCATCGTAGGGGCGAGGTTCTCTCGCCCTGACACCGAGATGCGTATCCATACTGGCTCTATTTCCCTTCTCAATACACTTTTTAACTAAAGATTAATTCAGCTTAAACTGACGTAAGCGTAAGGCATTAGAAACAACTGAAATCGAACTCAGTGCCATTGCTCCTCCTGCAATAATCGGATTGAGTAACCAACCCGTTAAGGGATAAAGAATTCCGGCTGCAATGGGAATTCCGGCTGAGTTATAAATAAAGGCAAAAAACAGGTTTTGGCGAATATTATTTAAGGTGGCTTTACTTAATTTAATTGCGGTCACTAAACCGATTAAATCCCCTGAAATTAAGGTAATATCACTAGCTGCGATCGCAACATCTGTTCCTGTACCAATGGCAATTCCTACATCCGCTTGAGCTAAAGCCGGAGCATCATTAATTCCATCCCCCACCATTGCTACAATTGAAGGCTGTTTTTTCCGTCCTTTCCGTTCAGTTTGCAGGGATTTAATCATATTTGCTTTTTGGTCGGGACGGACTTCGGCAAATATTCGTTTAATTCCGACTTCAGAAGCGATCGCTTCGGCGGTTTTTTGATTATCTCCCGTTAACATCACCACCTCTAACCCCATTTTTTGTAAAGCTTGAATTGCCGTTTTTGAGGTGGGTTTCACCGCATCTGAAATCGCAACTAACCCTTCGATTTCTCCATCTACTGCTATCCAAGCTGTTGTTTTTCCTTCAGACTCCCAACTGACTTGATACTGTTGTAAAGGTTCAGTTTCAATTCCTAATTCTTGCATCCAGCGAGACGTTCCAATTTGTACAAATCGATCTGAAATATACCCTTGAACTCCCATCCCGGCTAAGGCTTGAAAATTGCGAATTTCAGGTAAGGGAAAAGTCACCCCTTGTGCTTTAGCATATTGAACAATTGCTTCTGCTAAGGGATGCTCAGATTGTTGTTCAATAGCTGCGGCTAATCGTAATAATTTTAATTCATGATCATTATTAGTTCCGCCTACGGTTACATACTGGGTAACAGTGGGTTTTCCGGCGGTAATGGTTCCGGTTTTATCTAATACAATGGTTTGGATTTTATGGGCTAATTCTAAACTATCCGCTCCTTTAATTAAGATACCATGTTCAGCCCCTAAACCTGTTCCCACCATCACAGAAGTTGGTGTTGCTAATCCCAATGCACAGGGACAAGCAATAATTAAAACGCCGACGGTTGTTGTTATTGCTAGAGTAAGATTTCCGGTAAAATTAAACCAGAGAATAAAAGTAGCGATCGCGATCGCAATCACAACTGGAACAAACCAACCTGTTACCTGATCGGCTAATTTTTGAATCGGTGCTTTTGACCCTTGCGCCTGTTGAACTAACTGCACAATTTGCGCTAATACCGTATCTTTTCCCACCCGTGAAGCTCGAAATTTAAAGCTTCCGGTTTTATTAATTGTCGCCCCAATGACTTCATCCCCTGGATGTTTTTCAACGGGAATACTTTCTCCTGTTACCATCGATTCATCTATCGTTGAATTCCCTTCAATTAATTCCCCATCAACGGGGATTTTTTCACCGGGACGGACTCGAATAATATCACCAACATTCACTGCTTCAATGGGAAGATCAATTTCTTCTCCAGACCGAATGACACGGGCGGTTTTTGCTTGTAATCCCATTAATTTTTTAATCGCATCGGAGGTTTTTCCTTTGGCGCGATATTCGAGTAATTGACCGAGTAAAATTAAGGTAATAATCACAGCAGCCGATTCATAATAAACATCCGCCGATAAGCCTTGATTTAAAAAGAATTGCGGGAAGAAAGTGACAAAAATAGAATACAAATAAGCAGCCCCTGTTCCCACCGCTATTAAAGTATTCATATCAGCTTGATGACGTTTTAAGCCTTTCCAAGCTCCTAAGAAAAAGGCTTGACCTGACCAAAATAAAATCGGTGTTGTCAGGATTAATTGTAACCCAGGATTGTGCATCCAAGCGGGAATCCAAGGTAAATTTAAACCCGTCATCATCGGTAATCCCCCGATGACTAAAAGCACACTAATAATGGCACTAATTACGACTTTTTGGGTTAATTTTTGTTCAATTTCTCGGCTTTCTTTCTCGCGGTCTTGGAGATGAGAGGTTGTATCTTCGATGGGTTTGGCGCTATATCCCGCATCGATAACCGCCTGTTGAATTTGCTCAATATTAGTTTGCTTGGGATCAAATTCAACCGTTGCTTGTTCAGCACCAAAATTAACGTGACAAACAGCAACCCCATCAACATTTTGAATGGCTGTTTCTATGGTATTGGCGCAGGCGGCGCATCCCATTCCCTTTAATTGGAAATAGCTTGTTTTCATGGGTTAAACTTCATTTTGAGTTGAGTGGGTTGGTGCGTGCGCCTTGCTTACGCACCCTACACTGTTATTTTAAAGTCTCCTCTTTACTGGAGTGTCAAGGGGGGGATGGAAAATTAAATTTGTAATCGCTTACAACCCACTTGGATGTAGAGGTAAAGTAACTGTAACGGTTGTTCCTTGATTAATTTTACTTTCTAAAGAAATTTGACCGTGATGATTTTCTACTATTGCTTGGGCGATCGCTAAACCTAAACCTGACCCTCCACTATTACGATGAGTCCGAGAAGGATCAACGCGATAAAACCGATCAAAAAGATGGGGTAAGGCTTCAACAGGAATCCCAATTCCTGTATCTTTTATTATAACTTGTAAGGCTTCAAATTTCAAGAGAGAATGATTTTTTTCCCAAGATTCAGTTACTTTTCCTAATGTGGGTTGTCGTTTAATTTTAGGAATCTGTTTTAATTCTATTTTAATTTCACCACCAGCCGGAGTATACTGGACAGCATTACTGACTAAATTCGTAAATAATCGCACCAATTGATCCCAATCTCCTTGTAAAGTAAAGGGTTCAGTTTCGGTGTTTGGATGACTATTGGAATTGGCAATAAGATCCTCAGAATCTTCAATAAAATTTAAGGAAAGATGAACTTTTTGTAGAATTGCGATCGCTTTTTGTTCTTCTATAACCTCCATTAATAAGCCATCCAAAGGAAGGGAAATAAATTGAGGTTTAACAATACCGCTATCCTGTCTGGCTAAAAATAATAAATCATCGACTAACCGACCTAAACGGCGAGTAATTCGTTCAATAACTTGCAATTGTTGTTGTTCAGAATTGGATAAATTGGGTTCTGCTAAAGCGACTTGGACATTAGTTTGAATCAGCGCAATCGGACTTCTTAATTCATGGGACGCATCGGCGGTAAATTGTTTTAACCGTTGATAGGAATATAGCACAGGTTCCATGGCTAAACCGGATAAAAACCAGCCAATTGCAGCCACACCAATTACCATTAAAATTGTTCCGATTGTTAAATCTAATATTAACTGACGAATGGGTTTTGCGACTTCAAACCAAGGATGACTAACTCGTAAATAGCCTAAGACTTGGCGTCCGATTTCTACCCGGTCTGTTACTTGTCTTAAAATCATTTCTGAAGTGTTATTTTTTTCAGAAATATGAACCGTTTCTCCACTCTGGTTTGGATGAATGGGAATATCCAATGGTTGAGAAAACGTAGACCATAATAATTCTCCCGTTGGACTAAACCATTCCAGATCAATATGATCATCTTCAACGGTATTAGAATTATTTCTAAAACTCGCTTCCACATTAACTTGAAATTGACCTGCTAATACCGCAGGAGACATCGCTGGAGGGGTAGAAACGGGTTCAATAACAAGGGAACGTTCAACCACTTCTACAACGTGATTTAAAGTATCATCAATACGTTCAATTAAGGTATTTCGCACATAGAAATAAAACCCACTCGCAAATAATAATAATAAAATAGCGGTAACTGCGGTATACCAAATTGCTAACCGTCGCCGAGTGGCTTGAAACATAAGTGATAAATTTTTGCTAATCTATGAATAGGTTAAAATTCTATTTTAGGGTAAGGAAAGGATCATGATCTTACAAGTTGAAGCTCAAAAAATCTATACCCTTGAAGACTATCTGGATTTTGAGGTGAATTCTCCAGAACGCCATGAATATATTAACGGTGAAATTAGACCTATGACAGGTGGAACTCCCAATCATAATCAAATTGCTGGTAATCTCTACGCAACGCTGAATTTTTCCCTCAAGCGTCAACCCTATCGGGTATTTGTTACCGACCAACGGCTTTGGATTCCTGAAAAACGCCTCTATACTTATCCTGATATTATGGTTGTTCAGGGTGAAATTCAACTCCAAGAAGGCAGAAAAGACACGATTACAAATCCGTTAATCATTGCAGAAGTATTATCAGCATCAACCCGAAACTACGACAAAGACGAAAAATTTGCCGCCTATCGTACTCTTCCTACTTTTCAAGAATATCTCCTCATTGATCAATATACGATTCATATTGAACATTATTATAAAACGGATGAAAAACACTGGATATTTGTGGAGTATAATAATAGCAATGAAACCCTAGTGCTTAACTCCATTTCGTTTGAAATAGTTATAGCTGATCTTTATGATAAAGTTGAGTTTTAAACCCAAGAATTAATTGAATTGAATTTATCTAAAATAGTACCTTTTGAACCGTATAAGCAGGAGCTTCTATAATCATGACATGATGGGGAATATCTGTTACTTCAAGCTCAAAAAGATCATCAGAGGTTTTAACTAAAATCGATTTCAAAGCTCCTTTAGCTTGAGATGCTTTATGCAATAAACTCAGTGCTTTGTGTAAGCTTTCTCCCTGACGCTGTACTCGAATGGGGACAGGTTTACCTCGATAATTCTGTTTTAAAATAGCATCTATTCCTTGATTTCTTTGGACAGGAATAATATCTAAACTCGAAATAATATTGAGGGCTTCTTCATCGACATTTAGGTAGGCTTTTCGGCCTTTTTGCAGTAACACAGACTCAGATTTAATCGGGGTTTTCAATCTATCTTTAGAAAGTTGAACCGCATCCGGGGAAATATCAATTCCTATTCCTGAACGATTTAATAATTTAGCGGCTATAATTGTTGTCCCACTTCCACAAAAGGGATCTAATACAATATCCCCAGGGTTAGAAGCTAATTCAATAATTCGTTCTAGGAGTAAAATCGGTTTTTGGCTAGGATAACCGACACGCTCTTTTGCTTTAGGGTTTAAATAGGGAATTTCCCAAACATCACTTAAGGGGACTCCTTTTTTCGGGTCAGCCGGAATAATTTCCCCATCATTATCTTTAGCATAAACCGCTTTACCATGCTCATCTCTGGTGCGTTTTTGTAAGATTTGATCGACATTTGTAGATTCTGAATAATGGCAATAAATAGGATTAAAGGTAAATTGATTTGTTTTAGAATAAAAAAATATCGTTTGATGAGCAGGTAACAATCCTTTTTTAGAATTAGACCAGCGCTTATAACTCCAAATAATTTCTGATCTAAAATTATCTTGACCAAAAATATGATTTAAAATCGCTCTAATGATATAATTAGCATGAGTATCACAATGTACAAAAATCGAGCCATCTTCCCTTAAAACATGATATAGAACAGCTAATCTATCATGAATAAATTTTGCATAGTCTTG
Source organism: Planktothrix sp. FACHB-1365 (assembly GCF_014697575.1). Lineage (GTDB taxonomy): Bacteria > Cyanobacteriota > Cyanobacteriia > Cyanobacteriales > Microcoleaceae > Planktothrix. Next base: position 7,977 of record NZ_JACJSC010000029.1, read on the forward strand.
CTCACTTTCCCATAAATCATTATAACTAAATTCCAATTGTCTATCTCTCGTTTTTAAAGACTGCTGTTTTTGGGTAAAAAAAGGAGGGTCTAAATAAATCAGATTAACGAAATTTGAAGGCATTTTTTGGATAATATCTAGGCAGTCTCCTTGAAGAATATCGTAAGTATTATTCATGATTTTTAGTATATTAATAAATTATAATTCATCCGAATTCGTATTTTGATCAGCAATTTTTTGTAAGATAGCCCTTAAATCTATACCCGTTCTTTCATTAACATAATTCCAGGCACTCTCTCCATAGTGATATTCACCGCCAATTCCCTTATAAAGTGTTTCTAAAGTTTGCTGAACTCTTATAGCCTGTTGTCTATTGGGGTAATAAAACATAATACGAATAGGTCTGTAACCTGCGGTTGATATAGTTTTGATTCTAGTATGTTCTTTTGTAATATGATCTCCATCTGTTGTTGCATCTATCCATTTAATTTCAATTGCATTGTTTCCTTCTAAACAATCAATTTCAAATGTTTTTGGTCTTGAACCCATAGTATTAGTAATCTTGACTGCTTTTGAATTAGGATATTTTTCCAGAAAAGATAATTGAGTGGCTTTCTCTAAAAATGATCCTTGCCATAAATTAGATAAAATTTGTATAGAAAAATATAAGTTATATGTAATTAAATTTATAGTATTATTTAATTATAGCTTTAAATTATTGATTATGTCAATATCTTTAATCCTAGAGTTTCTTTTTGTTCTACTTTTAAATGATTGATTTCTGATTTTTCCAAAATAAACTGACCATATAAAATTGAAATCTCAAAAATATCTGTTGTAATCAAAGCGGGTTTGCGGTGATGGTCTTCACCCAATGAAATCCCAAATAAATCGGCTTGTAATTCATTCGCTAACTCTGAATCATACACATCCCATCTAATTTCTTGACAGTCTTTGAAGATAATTTTATAAGGAATAGGTTCTTCGGGGTTATATAAACATTGAAATGTAATTTCATTTCCCCATAATGAAATATTAATGCTTTTAATTAATGAAGTGAACCCTCCTAAACCGAGTAAATGGTAATCATCATTCCAGTTCTTCATTTAATCTTTCTCCTGTTTGATGGGTATTTTCTAGAAGATTACCTAAATTATCGCGGGTTTGTAACAGACAACCATTTTGGTCAAGACGTAAACCCTTATTAATTCTTTGTCCTTCTACATTATATTTTGGTGCAGGTGTTCGGATGACTTCTCCGTTAGGACGAATCATAACGACTGAAGCATCTGCAAATTTATATTCAATATAACCTCCTTTTGTATTTTTGATAGTTGCTCCTAAAGAACGCAAAAACTCATCCGCTTCTTGACGACTCATCCCTGTTAAGTCCCCAAACTCAGATGCAGTTCCATTCCCCCCAACTCCTTGACCGGGCACTAACTTCTAATCTCTCCTATTTAAAATTGCAAAATCCTGAACACAGGGTGACTGTTTAACAGCCATCTCGAGTTCAGGATTAAGTTGAATCTTCCGTGTTTTAACTGATTATTCGGCGGCGGTTGCTAACTCTTCCGTTGACCCTTGGGTACGACGGCGAGTTAACGTATTGAATAACATTTGACCAATGGCTTTAATTAAATTACCTTCTAATTCATTAAACATTTTCATGTTCATTCCGAAGGCATCATTGGCTTCATCAACAATGCGAGTCGCCATGTCTTGGTCAATATCAACGCTATCCATTTGTTGACGATAATTCACTTTAAAAGCTTTTTCATCAGGAATATCGTTGAACTCGTAAAATTGGGTTCCTTTCCCTTCTGGGAGGTTCATGGCATTTTGAGCAATTCCTTTGAGAATTTGACCCCCAGATAAATCACCCATATAGCGAGTATAGAGATGAGCAATTAATAATTCAGGTTGAGAATTAGAAACTTCCCGAATTCGAGCCACATAAGCTTTTCCTGCTTCAGAAGGTTGTACTTCTTCCTTCCAATTTTCTCCATAATAAAAGTATAAATCCTGCTCTAAACTTTGTTTGCGGTTGAGTTCAGGAAAATACAATTTGGATAAAACAGGATGGTTGCGGTGGCGTTCCATCTCCTCTTCCATTGCAGAGTAGACGAAATAGAGATTTCCCGCTAATTTCCGGTAAGACGTCTTTTCTACCGTACCCTTTAAAAAGCACTTGATAAAACCGACGTTTTCCGCCATTGTGTGAGACTTTTTCGTGCCTTCTCGCAGTTGGGTTGCTAAGTTAACGCTCATACTAAAAAATTTAATCCCAAAGCTAAATTCAACAGTAGGGGTCTTGCTAATGACAGCACCGTGAAAAAACCGCCTAATTTTTAAGATTAAACTGATTTGATGAGAAATGGTGTTAAGAATTGTCACATTTGCGGGTCAGGATTCGTTCTATTCCGAAGGTGACAGGCCTTAAGACTTTAACCAAGCTGGGTGAGAGAGTAACGCTTCAATGACTCGCACTCCTCGCAATTGATTAGATAGAGGAAGATGACCTTTTGGTGCTGTTAAATCCCAAGTAAATCCTTGGGGATAGCGCGTCCAATTTCGACCTGTGCGCCACCCAATTTTCGGCCAGAGTTTATCCCAATTTTTATTAACACCAAGCCAGAGTTCTCTTTGGATAGAATAGCCGAATTTGCCTTCAGAATGAATCCGCCAAAGAGCATCAAGGGTGTGTAAATCCGTCGTTGGAAAGCGTTCAATCTCAGAAAAATAAAGCCATTTTCTTTGTAAAGCCGAAGCTCCAGCTAATTCACAAAGGTTTTGTAAACTTAATTTATCAGCCTCTAAAAAGTTTTGTTCGGCGAGTAATTTTTGCAAGGGAATATAATCTATTCCGGCTTCGGATTTTAACGGGACAATTCCCGTAGGAAAATGGGTTTGCAAAAAGGTACTGACTTTTTCTGAATTGGGATGAGCCGTATATAAAATTTGATAAACTTTACCCTCAACTACACTAGGGGGATGAGACTGCTGTTTTAATAAAAATTCCATTAAAACATCCCAAACTGTCTCCCCACCTTGGGTTAATGTTTGTAGCAGTTGGAATTGGGCTTTTTCCGACCCTGCAAAAAGCTGAGAGCGTAATTCATCCGCACTCATGAGGTCAAGTTGTGGGGAAGTGGTCAAGTCAGTCATAAGGGGCGTAGCGTTTCAGGTTTTGATTGAGGACAAAATTCTCAACTTCAATTATTGTACAAGGAGCCGGGAATAGTTAACCGTTGAGAATTCGTTGAATCAGGGCAGTGGTGGAGGAGGGAACTTCAATATTAATGAAAGCCACTTCACCGCCATAGCATTGTACAATAGGGGCTTCGGGGAGGGTTTCTAAGGTGTAGTCTCCTCCTTTAACGTAAATATCGGGTTTCAGGGTCGCGATTAAATCATCGGCTGTGGTTTGGGAAAAAATCACCACACCATCAACAGGTTTCAAACTAGCAAGCACTTCCGCCCGTTGTGCTTCAGGGACAATCGGACGGGGAGGCTGTCCGGGTTTTTGGGGTTTAATCCTTTGGACGGACAAATCGCTATTTAATCCGACAACGAGCGATCGCCCTAAAGCTTTAGCGGCTTGTAAATAGCGAACATGACCTGCATGAATTAAATCAAAACAGCCATTCGTAAAAACAAGCGGACGCCACTGCTCAGGATGAAGGGTGATGTCTTGTTGTAATTGGGTTAAGGTGTAGAGATAAGGAGTCATTCAAGTCTAAGTAGGGAGGATGAGAATTTATTGAAATCAGTTCGCCAGAGGAATATCATTCACGTTTTTTTTGTTTTGTCAAGAGGTTTTTAGCTGTCCCAATCCCCTCTATCCAACAAATTACTGAATCTCAGTTCGCTGTTATTGCTCCGAACCGATTAAGATTGTAACGTTTGTTGATCTTAACCTTGCAAAGGAATTAAAAAATGAAATACTGAATGGGTAAGGACAGATAAAGCCAAACCCTTAATTTTTGAAACCTGTTGCAACCGACCCATAAGTTTGATAGAGAAAGATAGGAACTTTCCGGTCTGAACATCTCCTAACTAACTCTCAAAAGTTTGGGTTAGGCGAGACATCAGGAAACTCAGATCTCGATCTGGGTCAACCATTACTTAGCTTACGAATAATCTAATGAAAGCCACTTCTAGCCGTCAATTTTCCTCTACAACCTCTGTAATCCTAAAACTGGTTGGGGTAATTTTACTTCTCTCTTCCCTTGTGGATTATCTGGTACTTTTGATTCCGCCAAATTTTCTCAATCGAGGGTGGCAAATTAGTGTCACCAGCGACTTAGTAGATCGAGGTATTGTGCCTATGGTGGGAATGGCCTTGATCTTTGTTGCCTTTTGGATGGATAGTGCCATAGAAGGAACTGTCAAACCGAGTAAACCTTTTACCAGTTTAAGATTTTGGGTGGCATTACTAGCAAGTTTATTGGGGCTGTTATATCTGTTACTGTTTCCGTTGCATCTCAATAATACTCGTTTGGCTAGAGCCGAAGCTCTTACACAAATTAATCAACAAGCTACTCAAGCTCAAACTCAACTGGAACAGCAAATTAGTAGCGAACAATTTCAACAACAAATTCAACAGCGAAAAACTCAGCTTAAAGATCAATTTGCTGGCTTGACACAAAATCCTGATGCGCTCAATCAAGCCCTTTCTAATCCCAATCTACCGAAGCCCGTTAAAGACATTTTAGAACAGTCTAAATCGAATCCGAAAGCTATTGAAGAGTTTCTCAATCAACAAGCAGATAATTTACCGACACAGTTGTTAACTCAAATTCGCGATCGCAAACAAGAACTTGAACAACAAGCCAAAACCCAGTCGTTGAAATCAAGTTTACGAACCGGAATTAGTAGCTTATTATTAGCCATTGGCTATATTACAATTGGTTGGACAGGATTAAAAGGTCTGGGTATTCTCCGGGGTGGAAATCGTCGTAAAACCCCAGCAGCTTAACAGTTATCAGTGTAGAGACGTGCCAAAAGCCTTACGGCATGGCTCCGCCAAGGCGCGTCTGTACCAGTTATCAGTGAAAACAAAAAAATCTTGATTTTATTCATTCAAACCAACAATCAACTCGATATAACTGATCACTGGTACAGACGCGCCATGGCACGTCTCTACACTGATAACTGATAACTGATCACTGGTAACTGATAACTGATAACTGATTTTTCATGTTTTCTATTTATATTCTCACTGCCAACGAAGAAATTGATATCGCGGATTGTATTGAATCGGCGGCCTTATCGGATGACATTATTGTGGTCGATTCTTTCAGTCAAGATCGTACCGTTGAAATTGCTCAACAGTATCCCGTTCGCGTGGTACAACATTCCTTTGAAAGTCACGGAAAACAACGGACTTGGATGTTACAAGAAATTCCCACTAAACATGAGTGGGTTTACATTTTAGAAGCCGATGAACGGATGACCCCAGAGTTGTTTCAAGAATGTTTACAAGCCATCCAAAGCGATGATTTTATTGGGTATTATGTCGCCGAACGGGTGATATTTTTAGGCAGTTGGATTCGACGCAGTACCCAATATCCTCGGTATCAAATGCGTCTTTTTCGTAAGGATAAAGTTTGGTTTACCGATTATGGTCACACCGAACGAGAAGTTTGTAACGGCCCTACGGGATTTATTCAAGAAACCTATCCCCATTATACCTGTAGTAAAGGGTTATCCCGTTGGATTGAAAAACACAATCGTTATTCAACGGATGAAGCCGTAGAAACGCTACGTCAGTTACAGGCGGGAACAGTAAATTGGAAGGATTTATTCTTAGGTTCATCGGAAGTTGAACGGCGACGGGCGTTAAAAGATTTATCCTTACGTTTACCTTTTAGACCCCTAATTCGGTTTCTGTATATGTACTTTATTTTAGGGGGAATTTTAGATGGTCGTTCAGGATTTACTTGGTGTGTTTTACAAGCGTTTTATGAATATTTGATTTTGCTGAAAGTTTGGGAGGTTCAAAACTCACCTCAACTTTATGCAGAGCAACTTCAAACGACAACTTTACCCCATTTAGAAAAAGTAGAATCCCAGACTGTTATCTCCAATCTGGGAACCAAACCTTAATCTTTATTTTTCCATCTGGTTTTTATCGTTCAGGGTGCTTTTATTCCAGTCGCTAAGGCTTTTAATTCTGATTCTCCGGCTTTTTTTAACAATCGTGTGAGTTGTACATTACACAGAATAATTATTAATCCTTGACCCATTAAACTCATCAGAATCGAGGATGTTGTGGCTGAAGAAACAGAGATGAAGGAGAGGGCAGACCACACATAAGCTGCGTCACTTCCCCCGTGAGAGGAAAATAGCAGAACAATAATAAATGGGGGAATAACTAGAAGTGCTGATACGATTCCTGCTGCCCATAAGGTTCGTTTTGGTGTTTTCATCATCAACATTAATTGACCAATACTGGCGCAAAGCAGCATGAAACTCAAATGTAAACCAACTGCTAACAACATTTGGTTTTTTTCAGAGGGTTTAACGATGAGGGAAATCGTTACAATCCAAATAGTAGAAGCGATTAATAAATTAATCAAAATGGCAACAATTGCCGGACTTTTATCGCCCCAAACTAAATCATTTCCCAGGTTTATCCACCAATACTGTTTCCGTTCTCGACGATATCGAACCCAATCTTGTAGGGTTTGTCGTTGGGGAGAAAGAGCAAAAATTAAACCTAAAATCAGGAAAATATTAGCGATGAAAATTGAAGAAGAGTCATTATAAACGGATTCAAAATCAGCACTTGTAAACCCTAAAGCTAATAAGGTGAAACTAATCGTTAATAAATAACTTTGCTTTTTACTTAAAGCCGGAAGATTGGGATGATTGTAGTTCCGTTTTAAGGCTTGCCAAATCCAATAGGTTAAAACCGCATAATTGAGTAACGCTAATCCCCATAGAGAAACACCATTTTCTCCTATCCCTAATCCAAACCATTCTAATTGCTGGATATTGGCGTGAGAGAAGGGATAATTTAAGTAACTTTCTCCTGTGCGATTAATTAAATAGCGAAGCAAACAGGTCGGAGAAAACAGATTTAGCCAATCCCAACCATCATGGGTTATAACTTTATTATTGGCAATCCAGATAAACATCAAAATGAAGCTACTACCGACCCAAGATTGTAATCCATGTAACCAAGAACTGGTGGTAAGGCCAACTAACAATGCAAGACTATAGAAAAATGCACAACTCGCTACGGTCAAACCATAAAAACTCAAGGTTTCTAAGGGTGAGATATTAGCTGAAATTCCTGCCCATAATTGATAGGGAATTGTGAGCAAAATTCCGAGATAAACTAAACTCGGTACTCCTAATAATTTGCCGATTAAAATAGTTTGGGCAGATTGAGGACTTAATCGAATAAAATTCAGGGTTCCTCGCCGTTCTTCCGTGGCTAAATCATTAATCAGCATATAGGTTCCTAGAACAATTAAGCTAAAAACCGCTAACACACTGATCCAAATAAAAATATTCGTCCAGTAGTCCGTAAACCAATGATTAAAATCAATTAAATTATGAGGACAATCAGAATTTTTGAGTTTTTCAAGGGTTTTCAGTTGTTGTTCTAAAACTGAACGTTTTGTAGCATCGGTTATGTTAACCAGTTTATCTTGTATTTGCCAATATTGTTTCTCGTAGGCTTGAAACCCTTGATTTTGAGAGGGACAGTAGGGGCTAGAAAGTTTAATTTTATTGATCCCAGGAAATTTATCGAAAGTGCTAAAAAATAAAATCACTTGGCTGAGGATAGAAATTCCGATGACCATCAGAATATTGCGAAGTCGAAACCGACCTTTTATTTCTCGAACCAGTTGGGGGTTCCACTCGCTAAATTGATTTAAAATGGGAAGGTTCATGACCGTTATTCCTGAATAAAGTTAAACGGGGGGAGTTATTCTAAGAGGCTTGTTTATGTCCGAGTTTTAAGAAAATCGATTCTAAATTTTCTTGAACTCGATGAAATTCACTTAAGGGGATTTGGGCTTTAATTAGCGATCGCAATAAAATAGCAGCGTCTTTTTCTGTACCCGAAAAGTGAATTTTAACTTGTAGATTCCCAGGTAAAATTTCCCAACTTTGAACCGCCGGATGATTTTTGAGTTCAACGATGAGTGTATCCAGTTTACCCAATGTGGATATAAAAATATACGGGATACTTAACCGTTTATATAATTCTTCAATGGATGCACTTTCGACTAAATACCCCAATTCCATAATCCCAATACAGGTACAAAAATCCTCTAAATCGCTTAAAACATGGGAGGAAATCACAATGGTCATTCCCGCTTCATGTAAAGCTTTAATAATCTCCCGAAACTGCATTCGAGCAATGGGATCTAAACCCGATACGGGTTCATCGAGAAAAAGTAATAAAGGTTCATGAATAATCGTGCGACCTAAACTCAAACGTTGTTTCATTCCCCGTGACAAGGTGGAAATTAAACTATTGCGTTTATGGGTTAACTGCACGATTTCCAAGACTTCATATAATCGTTGAGTCCGGCGAGGTTCGCGTAAATAATACAACCGAGCAAAATAATCTAAATAATCCCAAACACTGAGATCATCATACAGGGGAAAATCATCAGGTAAATACCCCAAACGTTGTTTTATTTTAGGGTTTGTATGATCCCGTGATAACGCCTCTCCGTTAATATAAATTTCCCCCATTGTGGGTTCTTCTACGGTGGCTAACATCCGCAATAACGTTGTTTTTCCGGCCCCATTAGGCCCAATGAGTCCGTAGACTTCACCCATTGCGATTTGTAAATCTAAATCATTGACCGCAAAGTGGCGTTCAAATCGTTTGGTGAGTCCACGAGTTTGAATGGCAAGGTCTTTTGTCATTTTGGTAGGAAAGAAAGGGTATGAAGTTGTAACTTAGACTTCCCCTACAACAAGCTCTAGCCGATTTACGGACACAAATCTTAATCCTTGAAATTTTGGTTCAAGATCCAAGATGGTTTAGACTAATCCCTATCTTTACCGAGGTCATCAATTGATCAGAATCAGTTTTGATCGAATTGATTTTTACTAAATTTTGGAGCTATCTATCTATGTTAATTAAAACTTATCCTTATTTTTCTCATTCTATTTATTATCACTGCTTCATTCAAGTTCCTTCTGCTTCTCCAACAATTCCACCCAATGCCATGTTGATTGATAAAAAAGGTCAAGATTTAGTAGAGATTGGGGCTGTTTTATTAGCAATTTTCCTAATTTTAGTGATAAAACTCATTAGTCAAAAAGTAGAATACGCCCTAATTTTTGCAGCAATTTTAACGGCGATTTTAGTTCCTCTTTTATGGTTTTTGTAACCTCAATAATTATAAATTAACGATCAATCTTTGATAATTATCCTCATAATATAAGATCAAAAGGATAATTATCATTTCCAAGCTAATACCAATCCGCAGTCAACCTAAATTCTAGTGACAAACTCCGGTAAACGTTTGACCACTATGCTGAATTTGAACGACACTGTAGTTACCTAGTAGGGTAAAACTAATCGGACTTCCCGCTTGAGATTTTCCACTAAATGTATTGTCCCCTTGATAGGTTGTAGAAGCTAAACCTGCGGGTTCCATTTCTCCATTCATGAATTCATTGATGGTGACAGAAACGGGTTGCTTTTTTTGCATGGTGTTGTCATCAATGACAGAGGTATAAAAGTAGATTTTCTGCCCTTGATTGGTCATTCCTTTGGCAATACAGATAATGCCATCACCTAAACTGGGAGCGGCTGAGGCTATTTGGACTGCAATGCTAGGAAATAGAAATAGTGTTCCTATCGCTACAGCACTCAATTTGTTAAGAAAATTTAACATACGCTCGGTAATTGTTGAATAGATCGACGCAACTTCAGGTATTATTTTATCATGAAAAATTAGCGAATTATTCTTGAACATCAAGATAGGAATTTCAAATTATGGCCACACTAACTGTTTGGAAATTTCATACCGCCGAAGGTGCGGAAACTGCACTCGCCAAGTTAGTTCAACTTCAAAAACAGTATTTAGTTGAAATTCAAGATGCTGCGGTTGTTACTTGGCCAACGGGTCGCAAAAAACCCAAAACCATTCAAGCCTTTGATTTAGTGGGAGCCGGAATGTTAGGCGGTGCGTTTTGGGGAATGTTATTTGGCTTAATATTTTTTATGCCTGTTATTGGAGTCGCCATTGGAACCTTAGTCGGAGCACTTTCCGGTCAATTTAGCGATTATGGCATTAATGACGACTTTATTAAAAGTGTACGCGAACAAGTCACAGAAGGAACCTCAGCTTTGTTTTTACTCACGGGTAAAGTCACGATAGACAAAGTAGAAGATGCTTTCAAAGATATGGATAAAGGTGAATTGATTCAATCTAATTTATCCTCAGAACAAGAAGAAAAATTGCGGGAGCATTTTGGGGAATAAGCTCATCCACCCTCTGTAATTGGATCTTGTGTTTCCTGATTGTCATTATTATTGGCTAAAGTCTATGGATTACGAAATTCCATAGATTTTAGTCAATTGTTATCTTCGGTAAAATTTTATATACAAATCGTTACAAAGTTTAGTACAATGAAATCATTCACAGATAAGTATTTGTTCTTACTGTCATGATGGCGGATCAATTTCCCTGGCTTACCACGATTGTCCTGCTCCCACTCGTAGCTTCCCTGCTCATTCCTGTCTTGCCTGATCAAAACGGCAAACAGTTGCGCTGGTATGCCCTCGGTGTAGGCATCGCGGACTTATTATTAATGTGCTATGTCTTCTGGAAGTATTACGATGCGAGCAGTGCAAATTTCCAACTCGTGGAAAAATTTGCCTGGGCGCCTCAATTGGGTTTGAACTGGGCCGTTTCAGTAGACGGTCTTTCCCTTCCCCTCGTACTTCTAGCCGGATTAGTTACAACTCTATCTATTTTTGCAGCATGGCAGGTTGATCAAAAACCTCGTCTGTTCTACTTCCTGATGTTGGTGCTGTATTCGGCCCAAATTGGGGTATTCGTTGCCCAAGACTTACTACTCCTATTTATTGTCTGGGAACTGGAATTAATTCCGGTGTATTTGTTGGTTTCTATCTGGGGCGGGCCAAAACGTCGCTACGCCGCTACTAAATTTTTATTGTATACGGCCGCTGCTTCCTTATTCATCTTAGTAGCTGCCTTAGCAATGGCTTTCTATGGCGGTGGCCCCTTAACCTTCGATATGGTGGAACTGGGTCTGAAGGATTATCCCCTCACCCTAGAACTATTAATGTATGCCGGGTTACTAATTGCCTTTGGCTTGAAATTGGCTGTTTTCCCCCTGCACACTTGGCTCCCGGATGCTCACGGGGAAGCCTCCGCTCCGGTTTCAATGATTCTGGCTGGAGTGCTGTTAAAAATGGGCGGATATGGTTTGATTCGGGTGAATATGGAAATGCTGCCCGATGCCCATATCTACTTTGCTCCCATTCTAGCGATTTTAGGCGTTGTCAATATTGTGTATGGTGGCTTAAACTCCTTTGGCCAATCCAATATGAAGCGTCGCCTAGCCTATTCCTCTGTGTCTCACATGGGATTTGTGTTACTGGGAATTGCTTCCTTTACCGATATTGGCGTGAGTGGCGCATTATTACAAATGATCTCTCACGGTTTAATCTCGGCGGTGCTATTCTTCCTAGCGGGTGTTACCTACGACCGGACTCATACCTTGGCTTTGGATGAAATGGGCTATATCGGTAAAGCGATGCCGAAAGTGTTTGCTCTATTTACAGCCGGAGCTATGGCTTCTTTAGCCTTACCGGGTATGAGTGGCTTTGCCAGTGAAGTGTTAGTGTTTATCGGTATTACCACTAGCGATATCTATAGCTCGACCTTCCGGGTTGTGATTGTGACCCTTGCAGGTGTGGGATTAATTCTCACCCCGATTTACTTACTGTCAATGCTGCGTCAACTGTTCTACGCAACGGGTGAAGCCCCTGTTTGTATGCTGAATAATACAAGCTTACAAAATCCCGGTGAACAAGAAGCGTTTTGTTTTGGAACCAGTTGTGTACTTCCTACAGAAGCGACCTTCAGTGATGCCAAACCCCGCGAAATCTTGATTGCGGCTTCTTTCCTGGTACTGATTGTAGGAATTGGGTTATATCCTAAACTGGTGACTAAGGTTTATGATGTCAAAACCGTTGCCCTCAATAATCAGGTACGGGATTCTTATATTCAAGTGGCAAAAGCAAATCCTGATTTATATGCCAAAGGATTTTTAGCTCCTCGCATTGCTAAACCCGAAGTGGCTTCGGTTTCAGGAATGTTTAAATAACATTTGCATTTCAATCTAATCAAAATAGCGATCGCTTTTATTGAAAAAGGCGATCGTTTGTTTTTGGTATAGCATGGAATCGGGAATAAATTAACAGAGCAGGCCTTTCAGGATATAATCAATCGCTGAAGGATTAGCCATTATTTTTTATGTTCAACCCATAATTCGTTTGAGGTTGAGCAATCTAACCTAGAGAACAGGTAAATCCAGTGCGTTATCGTTTTTTACAATTAATTGTCTTAATTTTTATTTTCCTGACCAGTTGTAGTCTTAAGGGTTCGGAGAAAAGCTCTGAGTCTCAGCAAGAATCAATTCAGGGACAGATTTTAGTTTGGCATTCCTTTGATGGCAAAATCAAGGACATGATCCAACAGTCTTTTAATGATTATATACAACTGTATCCTAACGTCAGGATTGTTAGTGAATATATTCCGGCTGATCAATTAGAGCAGCAGTTTCGTCAACAAGTCAATCGAGGTTTAGGGCCTGATCTTCTATTGACGACTTCTGGGGTAATTCCAAGTTTAATTCACGATAATTTGATTCCAGAGATTGACGATTTTGACTTTTCTGGTTACCTTCCGACAGCCATGAGTCATGTTCGTTATCAAGGAAAAATTTATGGTATCCCCACTTCTGTGATGACTCAAGTTCTTTGCTATAACAAAAAGAAAGTTAAGTCTCCCCCTAAAACTTTAACAGAACTTCTACAACAAGCAAAAGACGGTTATTCAGTAGGAATCTGGTCTACCTTTGTCAACACCTTTTGGGGGGTGCAAGTTTTTGGGGGAAAATCCTTTAATGCCCAAGGTGATTTTGTTTTTGATCAAAACAGTTGGGCAAAATGGATGGAGTGGCTAAAAAACGCCCAATCTGAACCCAATATGATTTTTACTGATAGTATTGATGTTTTACAACAAGCCTTTACTAATAACCGATTAGCCTATGTGTTTTGTGATTCTTCCCAGTTTGTAGACTATGAACAAGCTTTAGGAAAAGATAACTTGGGTATCACCCTATTACCGGGGGAAGGGAACAATCCCGCAGCGCCGCTTCTTTATTCCCGTGTCATTTTGTTTAATCGGATGTCTAGTCCTGAACAACAACAGTTATCCCAACAATTAGCTCAATTTTTTACAAATCGGGAACAGATTCGCAAGCGGTTAATGATCCTCCGAGGTTCTTTTATTCCGGCTTATCAAGTTCATGTTAATAGTCGTTTGTTTCCCCTAGAAGCAATATTAGTCCAGCAATCTAAAACTGCCATCGCAATTCCCCTAGACCAAGTTAAATCGGCTCGTGTTTGGGTGAAAGATGGCAATAGTTTATATCCTCAAGTATTAGCGGGAAGCATCACTCCTGAAGATGCGGCTCAAAAAATTTCTAAAACCTTTCATCAACAATTGATTAAACCCTAAAAAAATCTGATATGTCTAATCAACCCGATTTAACATTTCTTGTTGATCAAATTACTAAACTCTTGATTTTTTTGGCTCGTTCTCCGGTGCAAATTCAATTAGTGGTAATTTTGATCTCAATTGTATTGAGTCATGGCCTATCCTATGGGGTAAGCAAAAAAATCCTACAGCAATTTAAACAATTTAAAATTAGTCTGGATAAAGCTCTAAAAGAAGGAACAACATTAGCTCCTTATTGGTGTGGATTAGGCTTGATTCCCGATCTAGTTGGCAGGGGATTTAACTTAATTGTATTAACTTTAGTTCAGAATTTATTCACTACTCAAGGATGGATAACAGGACTCCTGAGTACCGCCATCCAGCTTTTATGGGTTTATCTATTCTATCGGGTCTTTTCAATCGGATTATGTTTATTTGTTCCCATTCACCGGGTTAAAGAGTACAAATTTTATTTTTTTAGACCGATATTTATTTTATATGTTTTGAGAGAAATTTTAAGTTTATTTTTAGATATCAATCAACTGATGCAAGTTGAGGTGATCAATTTATTTAACAGCCCCATCACCCTAGAAGCAATTTTTATCAGTACAGTGGGGTTATATTTATGGATAGTGGCTGTGAGTATTTTACAATATGTGATTCTGCAAATTATTGTTGATAAAACAGAACTAGATTCGGGTGCATTTCAAGCTTCTTTGATTTTAATTCGTTATTTTTTAATCGGTTTAGGGATAGTGATTGTAATTGGATATATTGGGTTTAATCCCACAGCTTTTGCTGCCATTACCGGGGGATTATCCGTTGGTATTGGCTTTGGCTTAAAAGAGATTTTTAGTGATTTAATTAGTGGAATCCTATTACTGTTTGAAGGCTCGTTACGACCCGGAGATATTATTGAAATTGGAGGAGAATCTAGCGAGGTTAAAAAAGTCAGTATCCGCGCCACAACGGTACAAGTCATTCGAGATAATTCAGAAAAAATTATCCCCAATCAACTCTTATTTACCCAAGAACTCAAAACGATGACAGGGAGTGATCGGCGAGTCCGAAAATCTTTAATTGTGGGAGTGAGTTATGATTGTAATCCTCAAGACGTGATTGAAATTTTATTAGAAATTGTCTATCAACATCGTGAAGTTTTAAATGATCCGGCTCCTTTAGTCTATTTGATCAATTTTGGAGAATCTAGTTTAGATTTTGAGATTGCTGTTTGGTTAGAAACTCCCATCGGAGGTAAACGAATTATGAGTGAAATTTCTTGTGAAATTTGGAAAACTTTTGCTGATAAAAATATTGAAATTCCCTATCCTCAACGGGATTTACATATCCGTAGCGATATCAGACATAATTAATTCTCCCCCTAGGGGACTTCAATTGAGTTAAAATATCAACATTAAAATTAGTAAGCCTCCAATTTGTCAACATGACCAGTTCTAAACGTCTCATCGTTGGTATTAGTGGGGCGAGTGGTATTATTTATGCCGTGCGTTTGTTGGAACTCCTACAGAAAACCGATGTAGAAACCCATCTTGTTGTTTCCCGCGCTGGAGAAATCACCAGAGCCCATGAGTTAGGACTCGATGGGAAACACCTTCACAATCTGGCCAGCGTCAGCTATTCTATTAATGATGTGGGAGCGGCGATATCGAGTGGTTCCTTTCGGACGATGGGGATGGTGATTCTTCCCTGTTCGATGAAAACCTTAGCTGAAATTGCAACGGGGGTAACGAGTAACCTCCTCACCCGTGCGGCGGATGTGGTGCTCAAAGAACGCCGTCGGTTAGTGTTAATGGTACGGGAAACTCCCCTCCATGCCATTCATCTCAAAAATATGTTAACCGTGACTGAATGTGGGGGGATTATTATGCCTCCGGTTCCTGCATTTTATACGATGCCGGAGTCAATTGATGAAATGGTGACGAATACGGTTTGTCGGGTGCTTGATTTGTTTGATATTGAAGTTGGTCAGTTAAAACGTTGGGGAGAAGAAATTGATCTCGGTGGGTCTAAGATGTAGATAGGATAGGGTTCAATTCATTTAATAACTTCCTATAATCTATGTCAATTCGCTTACCTCAAGTTCAGTTAATCTGGTTCAAAATTGTTCGGAAATCTCGGCATCCAATTCCGATCCGAACGGTTTTGATTGTACCATTTTTACTTCAAATTTTTGGGGCGGTTGGCGTTGTCGGATGGCTATCGTTTCAAGCGGGTCAGAAATCTGTTCATGAAGTTGTTAGTCAGTTACAAAATGAAATTAGTGCGAGGGTTGAACAAAATTTAGAAGCGTATTTAATGGTTCCCGAAAAAATTAATCAAACCAACTTAAATTTAATTCGTTCAGGAGTTTTAACGTTTCAAGATTTAAACTCTTGGGAAAAATATCTCTGGGGACAAGTTCAAATTTTTCCTGAGATTAATTTTATTAAAGTTACCAATGCAGCAGGTCAGGAACGCACGGGAGAACAGTTAGGGAATGGTTCATTAAGACTGAATGTGATTGATAAATTTACTAATTTTGATTTTTATTCCTATGAAACTAATTTTAAAGGCGATCGCACAAAAGTTGCAACCATTGTTAAAGATTTTGATACCCGCAAGGGGGTTTGGTATCAAGACGCAGTGAAAGCGGGAGGCACCACTTGGAGTTCCGTTTATTTATCCTTATTAGAACCCACGTTATTAATGAGTGCTTTACTCCCGGTTTATAATCCTCAAACTCAACAAATTCAGGGGGTTCTGAATACAGCTTTACGGTTAGATGGAATTGGAGATTTTTTAAACCGATTAAAGGTAGGAAAATCAGGACAAACTTTTTTAATCGATAGTAAGGGCACGTTGTTAGCCACATCAACCTTAGAAAAACCTTTTCAAGAAATTAATAATGAAAGGCAGTTATTTCCTGCTGTTAATAGTAAAAATTTATTAACTCAAGCCACAGCAAAGTATTTAATTGAAACTCAAGGAAATTTAAACGATATTAAACAAGGACAAGATCTTAAATTTACATGGAAACAAGATCGCTATTTTGTTAAAGTGTTATCCTTTAATAAAGGAAAAACCGTTAATTGGTTAATTCTGGTTGTTGTTCCTGAATCAGATTTTATGGAACAAATTAATGCTAATACTCGCACAACCATTCTTTTATGTAGTTTGGCATTATTAGGAGCAACAGTGATCGGATTATTAACCGCCCAATGGATTGTTAAACCAATATTACAGTTAAATTCCGCAGCGAAACAAATTGCTCAAGGGAATTGGGAACAAACGCTTAATTTAAAGCGAAAAGACGAACTCGGTCAATTAGGAAAATCCTTTAGTCGGATGGCAAAACAGCTAAAAGAATCCTTTACTATTTTAGAAGCTAAAAATAAAGAATTGCAAGATTTAGATCAATTAAAAGATGAATTTCTGGCGAATACTTCCCATGAATTGCGAACCCCTTTAAATGGAATTATTGGCATTGCTGAATCTTTAATCGAGGGAGTAACGGGGGATTTACCAGCAGAAACCAATAGTAACTTAGCGATGATTGTTGCCAGTGGTCGGCGTTTATCAAGTTTAGTGGGTGATATTTTAGATTTCTCTAAACTCCGCCACAAAAATATTGAATTGCAGTTGCGACCTGTGGATGTTTATAGTATTGTTAATGCGGTTTCTATTCTGAGTCAACCCTTAATTACTCAAAAAGATCTGCATATTATTAATCGCATTCCCGCCGACTTTCCCTTGGCAGAAGCTGACGAAAATCGCTTACAACAAATCCTGTATAATTTAATAGGAAATGCTATCAAATTTACTTCTGAAGGAATCGTAGAAATATCAGCCCGAATTTTATCGGAAACGGAAAAACCTCAAATGGCGATTACCATTTCTGATAGCGGAATTGGAATTGCTGCGGATAAATTAGAGCGAATTTTTGAATCCTTTGAACAGGCGGAAGGGTCTACCGCGAGAGAATATGGCGGAACAGGATTAGGATTAACCATTACAAAACAATTGGTGGAATTACATGGCGGTGAAATTACGGTTCACTCTGAGTTAGGTATCGGTTCTCAATTTACATTTACCCTCCCCATTGCTGAAGATGCCATTAAAAAACTACCCGAAAATCGGATTAAGAATTCAATAAAACCGTTACAAATTAATCCTTTAATTGCGATTAATCCTAACTTTTCTCAACCGCTAAAAGATTATTCTCCAGAAACGATAAAAATTTTAATTGTGGATGATGAAGTAGTTAACCGTCAAGTTCTATTTAATAATCTTTCATTAAATAATTATGCTGTTTATCAAGCAACCAATGGAGAAGAAGCCTTAGAATTAATTGAGCATGGACTGAAACCGGATATGATTTTATTGGATGTGATGATGCCTAAAGTTACCGGATATGAAGTGACTCAAAAACTACGAGAACGCTTCAATGCGACGGAATTACCGATTATTTTATTAACCGCTAAAACCCAAGTTCAAGATATTGTTACGGGGTTAAATATGGGTGCAAATGATTATATGATGAAACCCTTTGCAAAAGATGAATTGTTAGCGAGAATTCGTACCCATATTAATATTAGTCGTCTCCATGCTGAAAATTTACGGTTAGCAACAGAATTAGAAGTCACTCGACGTTTACAACAAATGATTCTACCTAAACCAGAAGAATTAGCGACTATTCGTGAATTAGAAATTTTGGGATTTATGGAACCCGCAGAGGAAGTGGGGGGAGATTATTATGATGTTTTAGAAACCGATGGTGTGGTAACTTTAGGAATTGGAGATGTCACCGGACATGGGTTAGAAAGTGGGATTTTAATGTTAATGACGCAAACCGGAATTCGCACTCTTAAGGAAATTAGAGAAACTGACCCCATTCAATTTTTAAGTATTCTCAACCGCACCCTTTATAAAAACGTTGAACGGATGAATGTTGACCGAAATTTAACGTTAGTTCTGTTAAATTATTATCAAGGATTATTAACGGTCAGTGGACAGCATGAAGAAATTTTGATTGTTCGTTCTAATGGTACAATTGAACGAATTGATACGATAGATTTAGGAATGCCAATTGCATTAGATGAAGAGATTACAGAATTTATTGATTCTACAACCGTTGAGTTAAAAGCAGGAGATGGAGTGGTTTTATATACGGATGGAATTACGGAAACATTTAATTTAAGTAAAGAACAATATGGGTTAAATCGGCTTTGTAATGTGATTTCTGAAAATTGGCAAAACCCCATTGAAGACATTAAACAAGCGGTTATCAATGATGTTGTGATGTTTCGGGGTGAACAAAAACAGTTTGATGATATTACTTTATTAATTTTAAAACAAAAAGCTCAGGTCAAGGATTCAGCTTGATGTTGAATTAACCGTTGAACACTTTTAATCGTCCGATTAAATTCATATCCTTTACGTTGGGGATATTGTAAATACGCTTGTTGTTCTTCTTCTATCATTAAAATATCTTGTTTAACTAACCCATCTAATAGTTTTTGTGCAGAACCAAAACATAAATCTTTAACAAATTTTCTAAATTTTATGGGGAGTTTATGAAGTCGCCAAAAGGCGTTTAAAGAGGTAAAATGAATTAAATAAGCACGGGTTTCCGTTAAACTAATGGGACAGAATAAACAATAGATTTTAAAATATTCTCCCAATGTAGAAAACCAATGGGGATAAATATAACTGACCGTTAGAGGTTCAGGATGAAGGTGTCTTAAACTGGGAAAAAATAGCTGAGAAATTGACCAAATTTTATCAATTTTATAATAACTCTGCGCTTGATAGTAAGCATCAACTCGGTTTTCAGTTTCTTCGATTTTGTCTAATTTAGCATCTGTCCACGCTTGCCAATCTTGGTGTAAATGTCCGTGATACATATCCATTAAATTTTCAATTAAAAAGGAAAAATGCCCTTGATAATGGATAACGGAAACCGTTGCAATATAATTCAAATCATCCCATTCAGGAACCCCTAACGGTTGAATTTCTGTGGCATTTTCTCCCAGAAATAACCAGATAAACCCATCTAATTCTTTAACGGGGTATTGTCGAATTTTGCAATTTTTAGGTAATTTTTGGTTATCGTCTAAATAGGGAACGTTTACACAGTCTCCTTGAGGATTAAATTGCCAACCGTGATACGCACATTCTAAATTATTTTCAATAATTTTACCATGACTTAGTTTAACTTGTCGATGGGGACAGCGATCTTCTAAAGCATAAATTGTTCCTGAATTATCCCGAAATAAAACAATATTTTGATCCCATAATTTCACCCCTAAAGGTTGGTTTTTAACTTCTTTACTGCTGGCAACAACATACCAGTAATTAAAATTAATTTCTAACTGTCTAATATTAGAATTTATCATGGTAGTCAGTGGTCATTAATCCAGTAACGGAACTTAAAAAATTTCAAGCCAAAACCTAAATTAAACTTATTATAATCCAGTTATATCCTTTTTCTATTTATATTTTAATTCCGGTGGGGGTGGCGTCCTTCCCAACCCAGGTGCAAAGAGGGTTGGGTTTCCCAACCCCTACCGTAAAATATTAAAATTTATTTAGAATGGCTATATCTTTAAAAAGCCTTCTGGAGTGACGGAAAAAAGCGATCGCCTTTGCAAACCTTCCTGATGTAAAATCTCATTAGCGGCTAATAAACCACTACTAATCGCTCTTTCCATTAAACCACAAGGAAACGGCATTTTAACCCAATCTCCCGCAAACATTAAGTTAGAAACCCCAGAATTTGTAACCGGACGATTAGCATAACTTCCGGGGGGATATCCAGCAAAATTTTTCTGATTCACTAATTCTCGATGTAATAAGGTAGCGGATTTTAATTCGGGAACAATTTCATAAAGTTCTTGTTCAAACGTCGTTAATAACGCTTCTTGAGTCGGAAATTGAGTTTCTTTATAACAATAAGCGTGTAATTCAACAACACTTCCTCCCGTTTCTTGATGCCATTGAATATATTCATCTTGAATGCGATGATAAAGGGTAATACTATCGGTTAAATCATAACCCGATAATGAGGTAAAATGGCTATATTCCCAAGGGAAATCTCGGTCAAACCAAAAGCGACAAACCGCAAAAGGATCAGCAACTTGTAATTGTTCAATTTGTTGCTTAATCTGCACATTAATATCCCCGGTCATTAAAGTAAATAACTGCTGTGTCCCTGGAATATCCGTCGCCAATACATAATAATCTGCTTGAATCATTTGGGGAGAATTTGTAGCAGGGATAACAGATAAAGAGTCAGATAAGCCCTTATCCTGAAGATTACTTACCCCTCGTTTAAAGTTTCCCTCCTCCCCCCAATTTTTGGGGGGTTGGGTGATTTCTTGTCCTAACTGCACTTGGTCATTCTGTCTTTGAATCACTTGATATTGTGGTAAATTTCGTTGTCCTGGCCCAGAAATAACCTCACCTTTTTGATTAAAAACAGCACCATGACAAGGACAATGAAAATATCCGTCTTCTGCCATTTTTACAGTACAACCTTGATGGGTACAGTGTAAAGAAATAGCTGTGTTATTTTGGGTAGATACAGCATAAACATCATCAGCATTGCCAAAATATTCAAACCCTTTAGATGATATCAGAGAATTAGATTTTACCCAAAATGGAACGGTATTAATTTCATCCCCTTTAAAATAAGTAATCGAGTCAATTTGACCTTGATTCCAGTTAAAATTACTAACGGTAACTTCCGTTAAAACTTCTCCCCCTTTTTCTTGAATTGCATTCACTAAAGGTTGGACTAAACTGGTTCCCATATCTTGGCGAGTTCCATTAAAGGCTAACCCTTCAGGATTACCAAAAAAATAGAAATGAAAAAACTGCATCAGTTCCCCCACACTGAGTTTATCTGGTGCATTTAAACTTGATTTTGCAAAGGGAAGAAAATATAAATCATATAATCCTTGAGGGAAATCTTCATGCACCCAATCTGCAACAGAAATCTCATCTAAGCGTTGATAACTATTAGGAATTTTAAACCCTCCAATCTCTCGAAATACCTGCCAATGATTGAGATGGGTTAGATTAATTCCCCAGTTTAAACGATTAGGAGAAGATATCCCTAAATCAACAATATTCCAAGGAAAAGCAGACCGACTAGGACGAAAAATTTCCGGTTGATATTGGTTATTCCTAAAAACAACCGCATAGGATTCTAAAGATATAAAATCATCTTTAATTTTAAGTTGATTAACTAAAGCATTTAAGTTATAATATTGAGGAAAAAAACCATGAAATCCATGTTCCATTTTAAAGGTTTTATCCCCCACTTGAATATCCCAACTTGCAATTTTACCGCCCAATTGAGGAGACTTTTCTAATACAGTAACTTTAAATCCTCGTTGACTAAGTTCATAACCACAGGCTAATCCTGCTAATCCCCCACCGACAATAACAACGTGCTTCGGTTGAGATAAAAATTGCGGTAAATTAATCATATCTGGTTGGAAAATAGCAGGTTCAGGTTTATGAAATCGAGAATATCCTAATACCCCTGTTACTGCACCAACCCCTAAAATTTTAAGGGCAGAACGACGAGAAAGATTAGAGAATGAAGAGGAGTTAAATTGTTCAGTCATGGATCACTTAAACTTAAGGTTTTAACTGCAAATAGGTTTGAATTTGAGCTATAATTTCTAAGGGGGGATCGGAAATATCAACATATAAAGCCGTTTTAGGTTCTTCTAAAATGTCTAATTGAGTATCTAGAAGATTAGCCGACATAAAATGATTATAGCGACTTTGGAGCCGTTGTTGAATTAATTTTTCTGGCCCTTTTAAATAAACTAAGCGCATTTGCTGAGGATCTCTCCATAACATTAGACGATAGGAATCCTTCAACGCTGAACAAGCTAAAACGACATTGTTTTGAGTTTCTAGCCAGTAGTCAATTGCCTTTTGAAGCTGCATTAACCAAGGCATTCGATCGCTATCCCCCAAGGGAATATTTTTGCTCATTTTAGCAATATTTTCAGGAGAGTGAAAATTATCAGCATCGTGAAATTGCCACTGCAAAGATTCCGCCAGAAGTTGACCAATTGTTGATTTCCCAGAACCGGAAACCCCCATCACTAAAATAATCATTATGGCTCAAAATAAGAGAACGTGAAAGATCAAAAATTTGTGCTAAAATATAGGTATAACTGATTTTTTTAATCACTGCAAATGGCAACGGAAATCGAACGGAAATTTTTAGTCAAAGGGGATGGATGGCGATCGCTCGGCGTCGGAGAAATCTATCGTCAAGGCTATATTAGCAACAATAATGGACGAACTGTTCGAGTGCGGGTGGTGGGAGAACAAGGCTATTTAACCATTAAAGGGTCAACAACAGGAATGAGACGGGCAGAATTTGAGTATAAAATCCCCGTTAAAGATGCTCAAGAATTATTAGAAACCTTATGCGATCGCCCCTTAATTGAAAAAACACGATATAAAATATTAATGGGGGATTTAACCTGGGAAGTAGACGAATTTTGGGGAGAGAATCAAGGATTAATCTTAGCCGAAGTGGAACTAGAAACCGAAGATCAAAGTATTGAAATACCCGACTGGATAGGAGAAGAGGTAACTCATGATCCCCGATATTATAACTCCAATTTAGTTAAAAACCCCTTCAAACCGTAGTAAGCCCTTCAGGGCTTTCTTCCCAACAATTTAAAGTTAACAAAATCAAGAATTAAACTCAATAAATTCTTGATAATGGGTTGATTAATATTCCCCAACCCAACTTTCAACCGCTTCTAATAAATTCTCCTGCGACGTCACAAAGGAACGTTGCGGGGGTGGTAAGGGTAGGGGGTCGGGAGTTACCCAACCGAGGTGTAATTCTTCCGTGAGATAGTCGCAATAGTCGATGAATTCGGGGGTGGGTGTCCCATCTGCGAGTAACAGAATGAACAGATGGGGGGGTTCGAGTTGCTGTTTCAGGTGGATAATTTCCCTTTCTAAGTCGGTGACGGTCTGCACTGGTGGGATAGTTTCATTAGGTAATAATTTTGGATAGAGACGGTTACAAAAAGCTTGGACAATTTCGTTTTTGATGTTGAGGGTTAGTAATTTGTTGACGTTGATGCAGTGGACAGGGAGGTGAGACAGTTGGGTAGAAATATCGGTGATTTGTTGCTCTAATTGTCGCACCGTTGGCAATACCTCAACGGGGGTATTATCAGTTATTTCAGGATGGGGGGTGAGGGTGTTGGGATGCCATGCTTGATAAAATTTGGGATAAGGTAGATTTTCGGCGCATTGCCAGAGAAGGTCATAGCAGCTTTCAAACCGATCAAAATTATTCTTGTAAACTTCATTAGTTAGGTCATGTTTGATGGCAGAAACTACATCTGCATATTGTTTTTCGGTTTGAATTATTTTTCCTAAACTATAGGCAAACGACCAGCGAATATATTTATCCTGAGTGGTTTTTAATGCTCTAATTAACTCCTGTATTACTAACTCATTTCCAACAGCAATTTCCCCTAATCTCTCGGCAAATGTACGGCGAGTATATTCATCTTCAGTGGTTTCTAATACTTGAATTAACGCCCGTATTGCTAACTCATTTTCAACGATAATTTCCCCTAAACTATAGGCAACCGTACTGCGAGTATTTTCATTCTCAGTGGTTTCTAATACTTGAATTAACGCCCGTATTGCTGACTCATTTTCAGGGTCAATTTTCCTTAAACTCTCGGCAACCCACCTGCGAGTATCTTCATCTTCAGTGGTTTCTAATGCTTGAATTAACGCCCGTATTGCTAACTCATTTCCAACAGCAATATCCCCTAAACACTCGGCAACCGTACTGCCAGCATCTTCATCCTTAATGCTTCCTAATACTTGAATTAACGCCCGTATTGCTAACTCATTTCCAACGGCAATATCCCAAAAAATATAGGCAACCCACTTGCGAGTATCTTCATCCTCAGTGGTTTCTAATACTTGAATTAAATCCTGTATTGCTAACTCATTTCCAACGGTAGTTTTCCGTAAATTATAGGCAACCGTCCAGCGAGTATCTTCATCCTTAGTGGTTTCTAAAACCTGAATTAACGCCCGTCTTACTAACTCATTTCTAGGGCCAATTTCTCCTAAGCTATCCGCAGCCATGCTGCGAAGCCATTCAGTCTCAGTGGTTTCTAATACTTGAATTAACGTCTGTATTGCTAACTGATTTTCAGGGTCAATCTTCCATAAACTAGAGGCAAACATCCAGCGAGTATATTCATACTCATTTTCCGTGGTTTCTAATAGTTGAATTAACGCCTGTATTGCTAATTCATTTCCAACGGCAATTTTCCCTAAAATATAGGCAGCCCACCTGCGAGTATCTTCATCCTCAGTGGTTCCTAAGACTCGAATTAACTCCCGTATTGCTAACTCGTTTCCAACGGGAATTTTCCCTAGACCCTCCTCGGCAACTAACCTGTGAATATATTCATCCCCAGTGATTTCTAAGATCCGAATTAACACCTGTATTGCTAACTCATTTTCAGGGTGAATTTCCCCTAAAATATAGGCAACCATCCAGCGAATATCTTCATCACCAATGGTTTCTAAGATCCGAATTAACTCCTGTAGCGCTAACTCGTTTCCAACGGCTATTTTCCTTAAACTCTTGGCAACCGTCCAACGAGTCACTCTATCATCAGTGGTTTCTAATACTTGGATTAACACCTGTATTGCTAACTCATTTCCAACGGCTATTTTCCCTAAATTATCGGCAACCCTCCAGCGAGTCTCGGCATTCTCAGTGGTTTCTAATACTTGGATTAACACCTTTATTGCTAATTCATTTCCAACGGCTACTTCTCCTAAACTATAGGCAACCGTCCAGCAAGTATATTCATTCTCAATGGTTTCTAAGACCCGAATTAACGCCCCTATTGCTAACTCATTTCCAACGGCAATTTTCCCTAAAATATCGGCAACTAACCTGCGATCAACTTCACTCTCAGTGGTTTCTAAGACTTGAATTAAATCAGTAATAACTTTTTCTCTAATATTCTCTGCTAATACTATTCTTGCACCTTGCCCTATTGGTTCAATAAAAGTTATCCATTTTTTAAAATAACCAGAACCACATTTAACAATTTGTTCTACAATTCCATCAGATAAACTACATTCTTGAAAAACATTAATTCCCGCAGCAGCTAAAAAGTAAGCTTGATATTCATAAAAACCTTTATATGCGTTTTTATAACTCCATTCTCCACACCCATCATCAAAATCAACTAACTTTTGAATAAATGCTTCTTTTTCCT
Source organism: Planktothrix sp. FACHB-1365 (assembly GCF_014697575.1). Taxonomy (GTDB): domain Bacteria; phylum Cyanobacteriota; class Cyanobacteriia; order Cyanobacteriales; family Microcoleaceae; genus Planktothrix. The sequence goes on from NZ_JACJSC010000029.1 coordinate 34,033, forward strand.
CTGAATTGATATCATCACGCCCCAACCAGAATAAAATGATCTGTTTCCATTGGGGCTGGAAAATGCGATACTCTTTCCCCTCCACCGGACTATTCACATGATTTCTGGGTAGAAAATAATCCCAATCGTTAATTCCTAAAGCGGTCTGATATTCTTGAGATGTGCGATCGCTAGTTTCCATTGTAACCTCCTAATTTTAAAGCCCAATCAAATATAGAATTTTCCCGTTGCGGTTTTCGTAAATACTGTTCAACAAATTTTTCCTCAAGATATAATTTGAGTCAAGTTAAAAGAGCGATCGCATTTTCCATCAAATCAGTCATAACAATCCATTTGGACTTCTGCATCATGCCTGAAATGACCGTCAAAGACCTAGAACGTATTGAGTCAGTCCTGAGTGAAGCTGGCTTGGACTATCAAATTGAAATCGAACAAGGTAATATTACCATTATGGGCCCATCAGATATCGTCGCCAGTGAAGTTTCCCTAGAATTTGCCAGCCAACTTCGCAATTGGGTCAAACCCCGTCGCCTGGGTCGTGTTTTTGACTCCGCAGGGGGGTTTATTTTACCCAATAGTGACCTAAAAGCGCCGGATGTATCTTTTGTGTTGCGAGATCGCCTTCCCCGTAGTGTTCGCTATTTTGCGACTCTTGTTCCCGATTTAGTAGTTGAAGTAAAATCTCAAAGCGATCGCCTGAAAAAAATACGAGATAAAATTCAAGTGTATCTGCAACAAGGGGTTAAAGTTGCTATTCTGATTGATCCTGATACCTGTCAACTGGAAGTTTACCAACCCGATCAGCCAGTTATTGTATTAGGAAATGGTGATATTTTAACCTTAACCGATCTCCTCCCCGGATGGGAATTAGTAGTTTCAGAGATCTGGCCTCCCGTATTTGATGAAGATGAATAATCTTAGGCTAAAATTTTTGACAGCCATTAAATATTGCTAATCAACTTATTCTTTAAGGTAAAATTTCAAAACTCAGACAATGTTTCGGACGAAACAAGCGAAAATCTCGCTGATCTAACGTCAAAACTGTTGTGATTTTATAACGTTCTGCTACTGCCATAACAGTTGCATCAACAAAATCAATGCGACTATCTTGATATTGTTCTAAAATTTCTGCAACTTGGAGTAAATCTCTATCAGTTAATTCAATTAACTGAAAACGACTAGCAGATAAACCTCGTAAAAAATTAGCAACTGTCTGAATTCCGGCATCTCGACCCACTAAATAGGCTACTTCCGTTAGTACGGTTTGAGGAAGTATTATTTTGGGATATTGGCTATAAATCTTAACAACATCTTGGTGCTTAATATCATTACGATTTAATAAAGCAACAACAAAACCAGTATCACCAATTACTAAGGATTTTTCCACGTCCATCCTGAAGTTTGAGTCATTTCTTGCTGTAATTGATTCTCTGCATCACTGGCTAAATTAGGAGAACCAGCAAAGAGTCCAACTAAAGGATCAGATTCTAAATCAGGAACTTCTAATTGCTTCTGGATGTAGAATTTAACCGCTTCTGTAATTAAAGATTCAACCGATTGATGACGTTGATCTGCTAAGATCAAAAGTTGATCTAATATTGTCGGATCAGGATTCCAACTTAAAGTGTTATCTGGCATGACTTGAATTAATTCCAGTTAAACCTAATTAATTATAGCTGATCATGCGATCGCTAATTTATTCAAACTCTCCAATAACACCAGCAAAACGTCAAAAATCCCCCCAAAAAAGGAGGGGATTTCTAACAACAAATTAAGGTAAATCCGTCTGTCCCATCAAATATAAATCACATTCACGGGCGGCGCCACGACCTTCATTAAACGCCCAAACCACAAGGCTTTGACCCCGACGACAATCACCCGCCGCAAATACCCCTGGAATACTGGTAGCATACTTGCCATGTTCAGCTTTAACATTACTGCGGGCATCCCGTTCTAAACCCAAAGCATCTAATAGCGGTTGTTCTGGCCCTAAAAATCCCATTGCTAATAACACTAATTGCGCCGGAATTACCTTTTCCGTCCCCGGAATGTGCTGCGGAATAAACTGACCCTTCTCATTTTTCGCCCATTCCACTTCAACGGTATGAATAGCTGTAACATTGCCATTGTCATCCCCTTCAAATTTCGTGGCAGTTGTTAGATAAACACGGGGGTCAGCCCCAAATTTGGCGGCAGCTTCTTCCTGACCATAATCCATTTTATAAACCTTCGGCCATTCCGGCCAAGGATTATTAGCAGCGCGTTCAGAGGGAGGTTTAGGTAAAATTTCCAACTGCACCACACTATTGCAACCGTGACGAATAGAGGTTCCCACACAGTCCGTCCCCGTATCTCCCCCGCCAATAATTACCACATCTTTCCCTTGGGCGGAGATAAAATCACTCCCTGACTGCTTATTTAAAACAGCCTGAGTATTAGCTGTGAGGAACTCCATCGCAAAATGAATTCCCTTGAGTTCTCGCCCTGCAATGGGAAGATCACGGGGTTTGGTCGCCCCGGTACAGAGGATCACCGCATCAAATTCTTTTAACAGGTTTTCGGCAGGAAAGTCCTTGCCAACTTCGGTATTGCAAATAAACTTAACGCCCTCGTCTTCCAATACCTTCAGCCGTCGTAGGACAACTTTTTCTTTATCGAGTTTCATATTGGGGATACCATACATTAATAATCCCCCCGGACGGTCAGCCCGTTCAAAGACCGTGACCCAATGACCCGCTTTATTCAGTTGCGCCGCCGCACATAATCCCGCAGGGCCAGAACCAATCACCGCGACTTTCTTTCCAGTGCGTTTGCTAGGGGGTTCAGGGGTGATCCAGCCTTCATCCCAGCCTTTATCAATAATTGAACATTCAATATTTTTAATCGTAACGGGAGGGTTATGAATGCCGAGAACACAGGAACCCTCACAAGGCGCCGGACAAACCCGACCTGTAAATTCAGGGAAATTATTGGTTTTGTGGAGACGGTCTAAGGCTTCTTTCCAAAGTCCGCGATAAATTAAATCGTTCCATTCGGGGATGAGGTTATTGATAGGACAACCGCTTGCCATCCCACTAATAATGGTTCCTGTATGGCAAAAGGGAGTGCCACAGTCCATACACCGGGCGGCTTGGGTGCGAAGTTTGTCATCTTCCATCGGGAGATGAAATTCATCCCAATTCCCAACCCGATCTAGGGGGGCGAGTTCCGCAGCAAGTTCACGAGCATATTCCAGAAAGCCAGTCGGTTTTCCCATAATTTTTTCCGTTAAACTGTTGAGTATTGGTTGTTAGCAATCTTGATTCGGTTTACGGTCAAGGTTGTTTAATATATTCGCAGGGCTGTTGTTGAAAGGCTTAAATTGTTAGTTTTTCAACCTTCAGCCTGTTTTTTTTTCTGGAAATCGTCAACAACTGATGACAAATTAGTAATTAACAAATTTGAGATACTTTAATTTTCCTCATTGTGATTCGCCCTGTTGAATTTTAGGGCATTTTTCAGATTAATTTAAGGACTGTTCAATATTTCTTAATGATGCCGAGGGCAGAAATCCATCCGGTTTTATCCGTCGTGATCACAAAACCTTTGGCAAAACAGAGATATCGAATTCAGTAGAGAATTATCGAGAAAACTATTAATAATCAAAAGCTTAGGTGTAGAGGATACCGTTTAGACACTGGGCAGAGTTATCCCCATTTTATTATTAAATAACTCCCTTCAGAGATAACCTAAACATTCCCTTGTCATTGCGATGGGCTTCGCGCCACCGTAGGCGATCGCTATTTCCCATCAATACATAAGTTATTGATTTTGTCAAGAGTCCTTTCTAGGGTTGAACTGTCCCTCTCAAAAACTCGTGCATCGCCAAGCAAGAATTCTGTCAGCAATTCAAGATATTTGACGATGGCATCAGGGTTTTAACCTCAATTTTGACCCATAGACACAATAACCCCTTGGGTGCTGTTTTTTATAGTCTACCAGAACCCCCATCAATTCGTCAACTATTTGAGAGTAATTTTCAATAAAATATCAATATTTCCTGACAATCTTTTGAAAAACAAAACAATATTGAAAAATGGATTAGAAAACCTGAACATTAATCCCGATTAAAACCATAGGTTCACCTCGGCTACAATAGATGAAATCGGAAGCGATTTATAACTCAAAGTTCATATTATTGCGTTTCTTCGGGTTGTTTTTGTGCTGTTAACGCTTTTAATGCTTTGACTTCCTCCTCTAATAATTTCACCTGTTCTAATAATTGTTGATTACTGGCGGCTAAAACTTTCGCCTGACTGCTTAAATAGGGATCACTTTCCCACCAATTAATCCCAATTTCTCTGGCTTTATCCACCGAAGCAATTAACAACCGAATTCTAATATTAAGAAGTTCCGTTGAACCGACGGAAACGGAAATATCCCCGGCGATAACAATGCCTTTATCTAATACCCGTTCTAAAATATCAGCTAAACTTGATCCTTGGGTAGATGTGGAAACACCCCGTTGCAAATTTGAGAGAGGTTGCTGTGAGTTCATAAGTTAAATTAATTCTCCTTCTGCACAGCAAAAAAACGATTATCCTGCTGTTTAAGATAGCCTTGTTTTAATAAAGAGCGCAATACATTCGTGGTTTGGACTCGATTTAATCCTAACGCCACTTCAATTTCTGAAACCCTCGCCCCTGTAGATTGTTGTAAATATTCATAAACTTTTTCTTCAATTTCTAAGTCATTGTTTTCCGTTAATAGTGTTTCCAACAGGAGTAAAGAATTCTGCTCAGAAGTGTCACCATCAGTTAATAGAATTTTGATCACTTTTTCTAATTTCCGGCGAGATTCTATTGATGGCAAACCTGTGCGAGATAATAATACATCCGCACAAACGTCGGTAAAATCTTGACTGTCTGCCTCAATGGCAATATCATGTTCATGACAGATTTTGGAAATCATTAATCCCGGTCTTAAACCTGACAATTTATTAATAGGGGCACGGAGATATTTACCATCTTGGACAGGTTGAATGGCTTGTTTTGGGGTGGTTATTTCTAAATAAATTTTGATTAATTTAATGATTTTTTGAGCATCTTCTGAAGAAATGCCAATTTTTTGAACTAAAATTTCTTGCTGTGTTTCCTCATCGGGTTCTGGCATATCAATGGTAATTAACCGATCTAATAACGCATCTTGAGTTGCATGAACTCCACAGTATTCCTCTGGGTTTGAAGTCAGAATGGCTCTAAAATGGGGATGAACTCGAATATATTCTGAATTATTATTACTAGGAGGAAGCACTAATAATTTTTCCTCTAAAGCAGAGAGCAAAACATTATTCGCTTCGGGATGAGAACGGTTAAATTCATCATAAACCAGGGTAAACCCTTCTTTACAAGCTAGGGTTAGACGAGAATCAACCCAATTTTGTCGGAATTCATCTTCTAATTTAACCACACTATGAATAAAGTTATCGACTACTTTTTTGCGAGTATAGCCAAGTTGGTTCCCAATTAAATCGGAAGACTGGAGCTCGTCATCGCCAAAAATTAAGACAATGGGACGGTTTAATAAATCCGCTAAGTGCATCGCTATAGTCGTTTTCCCGGTTCCGGCTGGCCCTCGTAAATGGAGAGAAAACCCACTATGAAGATACCTCAACCCTCGAATGGTAAGTTTTTCAAGTGCTGGAGTATTGACAAAGCCTTTAGGACGAGCTTGAAGCACGGTAGTCATATTTTTAATTAAATTAACAGCTAAAACACTGCCGAGTTTAGACGTTATCGGCAGGCTTAATTAAATGTTATCGCAGGGAACAGAGAATAGAAACTAGGGAGGGTAAGGAAACCTCGCCCTTACTATTTTTTAACAGGAATATAAACGCGATCGCGTTGAGAAATACGTCCCTGTTGTAATAAGATCCGAATCGCATCGACAGTCTGCACCCGATTAATTCCCAGAGCTTGTTCAATTTCCGCTAATCGAGCACCATTCTCATGGCTTTGGATATAGTTGTAGACCCGTTGATCGAGAGTGACGGGTTCAAGTTGCAATGAGGTATTGGTGGGTTGCGGTTGAACTGAACGCGGGGGCGTTTGGGGTTTAGGGGCGGGAGACTTAGCTTTTAAAGGAGGTTTTGAACTGAGAGGAGGTTGGGGGGTAGTGATAGCTGTTTTGGGAGGAATCGATTTGGGAGGGGTGACAACTGAGCTAGGCTCCCGGCGAGAATCGCCCCAAATACTATGTTGGATTTTTAGATGATAGTCTTTCAGTTCGGCGCGAAATTGCCCCAAATCTTCAAATAACGTTTTCACGGTCTCTTGTCTTTGCATCCGACTTTGTTGGAGTTGTTGTTGTAACCCTTGTGCCATTTGTTGGTGCAGGCTGTCTAACTCCGCCAAATACTTTTGTACCGATTGGGATAGGATTTGGCGAAATAACGCTAAGTCCTCAAGCAAAGGTTCCCGTAAGTCAAAACGCTTTTGCTGATAGTCTGCTAACAAACTTGTCACCGTATTTCCCAGGTCTTCTCGAAATTGCGATAACCGTTGATGCAGGTCAGTTGCAATTTCAGACCGTTCCTCAGAGGTTTGTTGCAGAAACTCCTCTACCTCTTTGGACAATTGCTGCATGAACTCTTCGAGTTGCTGTTGCAGTTCCTCGGCGAGTAACAAACGTTCTTCTTGGTTATTCGTTAATAAACCGTGAATTTGCTGTTGCAAATTCGTGACAAACTCTTGTCGAATTGCTTGATCGTCTAATGCTTGATTTTGCCGTTCCTGTTGCCAAAGAGTTAATGTCGTTTGAACCTGCTGTTGACGGTCTTGAACCGTCTGTTGGCGCTGGATGCGATCTTGTTGCCACTGGTCTTTCAAAGCCATAATTTCCAAACCCTCGTATCGGTGGATTGTGTCGTATTGGGCAATGGGTATGATCCTTGAATCGGGTTAGTTGAACTTACATCCTAGCTGGATCAATCCTATAAAAGATTACTCTTGACAACTCTGACCCGCTCAAGCAATTTTCCATAACCTTAGCAAATCTTGGTGCTTTTTTGTTCCATACCCGTTGCTAATTTCAGAATTCTTAGACCGCAGGAACAGCCGCCTGTGAGGTTAAACCAACGGCTTCTGCATATTTGAGATAGGTTTCTACAGAAGCGATTACAATTCTCGCTTCGATAGCCAAAAGTTCGATCCCAACCAGGGAAACACGCACCCAAGCGTCAATGACAATCCCTTTATCTAAAATCCGATCAATCACTTCAGCCAGACTGGAGGATGAATTTACTTTTTCAACAGCCATGAGTCTATTGCTCCTTTTTGGTGGAAAGAACTGGGTATATCCTGATACAGTTCTTTGATGTCATCATACCCTAAACAACGACATTTTTGAGTCCCTTTTGTTACTTCTTTTTACAATTGCCGATATGGGGCTGGCTATTTGTTCATCAAACTTTACATTCTCAATAATGCTCTAACAAAAGTTTAAAATTTTTTACTATTCTATTATGGAACCCAATTCACATACACTGTGAAGACCGTAGCCCAAATTACTAGAGTAAATGATGCCCCGGATATTAGTCATAGATGATGACCCTGCGATCGCGGAACTGGTAGCCATCAACCTAGAAATGGCTGGCTACGAAGTTAGCCAAGCTGAAGATGGTATAAAAGGACAAGCTTTGGCAATGCAACTGTTGCCAGACTTAATTATTTTGGATTTGATGTTACCTAAAGTCGATGGGTTTACCATCTGCCAACGTTTACGTCGGGATGAACGCACGGCAGATATTCCCATTCTGATGTTAACGGCGTTAGGACAAACCCAAAATAAAGTGGAAGGGTTTAATGCAGGTGCGGATGATTATCTAACCAAACCCTTTGAGTTAGAAGAAATGTTAGCGCGGGTCAGGGCGCTCTTACGACGAACCGATCGCATTCCGCAAGCGGCTAAACATAGCGAAATTCTCAGCTACGGTGCTTTAACGTTAGTTCCTGAACGGTTTGAGGCGATTTGGTTTGAGAAAACCGTCAAGTTAACCCATTTGGAATTTGAACTGTTACACTGCTTGCTGCAACGTCATGGTCAAACGGTTGCTCCCAGTGAAATTTTAAAAGAAGTTTGGGGTTATGATCCCGATGACGATATCGAAACCATCCGAGTTCATATTCGTCATCTGCGAACCAAGATGGAACCCGATCCCCGTCATCCTCGATATATTAAAACGGTCTATGGTGCAGGGTATTGTCTGGAACTTCCGGGGAACGGTAAAGGAAACGCGGACGACCCCGCCATCTCTACAGAGTCTTCTGTAGATGGTAATGGAGTCAAGGGAAAGAAAAAGTAGGCATCAAGGGGAATAGGGGGAGTAGAGGAAGCAGGGGAAGCAGCGGGGGAGAAATCATTAACTCCTATTTTCTGTCTCCTGTCTCCTTCCTCTATCTAAAGTTAGTCCCCGGTGATTTGTTCTTTGTAGGAATTAAATTCTTGAACTAATTCTTGACGGGTTGAAGCTTTTAGTAAGTAGCGGTAAACAAACCAAGCTGTATATCCCATGCCAATTAACTCAAAGGTAGGAGATAAAAGCGGAACATCATTGAGAGCATCAATGACCGCAAATAATACCTTCAGAGAAACAAGACCAGCTAAAATCAGAACAACGGTAATAATCGGCTTTTGGTAGGAGCCAAAAAAACTGGAGATATAACCCGGAAGTTCAGATAAAACCACGACAACTTTTTCTTTAATTTCATCAAACTGGGCATTGGCTGAAGTGGAAGTAATTGCACCCCCTGTTTCCACACTCACGTCTATTTGTGTTCCGCTAGACGTAGATGTGTCCGTGATCTTCGTGGGTTCTTGCATTTTTCGTCTCCTTGTTTAAAAAAATGTGCAGTACCAATCGATTTTAAGCGAGAGAGAACAGGTTTTTGTCAGAATTCAACGATTTAGAAGTTAATTTTCAGCCAATTGACAGACCTAGACTGTTCCCAAACGCTTAATAATCTAACGGTAAACCACACTGTTCTAGGGTGGATCGATTTTGCAACAATTCTTCAGTGGGTTGATCCACTTGTATCCTTCCTTGTTTGAGAATCATGGCCCGTTGGGTGACTTGGGAAATCCACTGTAAATCGTGGGACGCAATCAACATCACTTCCACCGGAAGTTGAGATAAAATTTGCGCCAGTTCTCGACGCCACCAAGGGTCAAGGCCATTGGTCGGTTCATCTAAGATTAAAATCGCCGGTTCTAAAGCTAAAACCGCCGCTAAAGCTGCCAGTCGTTTTTGTCCCCCGGATAATTCATAAACCGAACGATTTACACAGTCGGCTAACCCAAAATCTGCTAACAAATGAGTCGCTTGTACTAAGGCTTGCTCTGGGTCAACCCCATAGTTACAGGGGCCAAACATCACATCTTCTAAAATACTGGGCATAAACAGTTGATCATCGGGATCTTGAAAACAAAATCCCACCCGGCGACGAACTTCGGGTAAGGTGGTCGGTTGAACTGGAATTCCTTGAATCCAAATTTGACCGGAATTGGGTTGTTTTAATCCAATTAAATTTTCCATTAAGGTACTTTTTCCGGTTCCCGTTTGCCCTAATAAAGCAATCCGTTCTCCGGCGGTTAAGGAAAAGGAAATCCCTTGCAAAATCGGATTTTGCTGGGAATAACCAAAGACTAAATCTTGGACAAAAACAGCAGGAATCGGGGGGGTAGTTTCTCCCACCACAGAAATAGAGGGGTTTAAATAAGAATAACTCAAGGTTCAAGATCCACTAAAGAAACAGTTCAAATCCAATTAAGCTAGAGGCTATTAGTAAGGTGAGTAATAGGGCGATCGCACTATAACCATCTAGGGTAACTTTTTTTGGAGTTCGGAGTTGAGTTGGGGTTCCATATCCTCTTAATTGCATAGCTTTGTAAACTTGTTGGGATTGTTGATAACTTCTGATTAACAAACTTCCCGTTAAAGCTGCATAAATTTGTAAATTCCTCCGACTGATATTCCGAGGTTGAAACCCTCGCAATTGGGTAGCTCGTTGCATTTTTTGGAATTGATGTCCTAATTCAAATAAATACCGATAGGAAATCAACATAATATCTGTTAAAATGGGAGATAAACCCAGTGATCGCAATCCTTTAATCAAGGTTAAAAAAGAACTGGTTCCCAATAAAACTAATCCTAACGTAAAAATTGCTAAAAATCGGCTGGCAATTAATAAAACAGCTAGGCAACCTTCCTGCCTAATCGTGATTATTCCCCCCTGCCAAATAATGGTATTTCCTGACAAAAACGGTAATAATCCTACCACTCCGACTAAGAAAAAACCCGGATAGGTTAACCGACGCAGAAGAAATTCCAGGGGAAGTTGAGACAGGGAATAAAATAAAACAGTAATTGTTAAAATGACCGGGACTAAACGCAAATCCTCCACTGAAGCAAAGGCAAACATTAAGACCAATAATCCAATAATCTTGGCACGCACATCCCATCGATGCACCGGGGAATTAACATTTGCATACTCATCAAAACTAAAATTCATGGAGATAACCACAGGAAGAGATCAATTGATTAAGATTTCGGGTTTAACTCGCCGTAAAAAATTCACAACCATTGCGGTAAAAATTCCCTCAATAAAAATCAACGGGACATGAGCTAACATTAATCCATAAATCGCTGCTTTTTCAGTGTCCTGATCCCAAGCTGAGGGTAAATGAGTAATCACAAGACTAAAAAATAAAAGAGTAGCTAAACCGACCCCCACAGCACCCGATAAAAATCCAAACAAATTTAAGGATAAATTTTCACTCAGTTTCAGCTTGGTTTTGTTGCGGAGATTAAAAATAAAACCCGCAATTAAAGCAGGAATTCCCATAATCACGGCATTGATTCCGAGGGTTGTTAATCCTCCATGTCCAAACATCACCGCCTGAAATAATAAGCCTACAAAAATTGCGGGAAACGCATACCAACCTAATACCGCTCCTAATAGTCCATTTAAGACAAAATGCACACTGGCAGGGGGGATAGGAAGATGAATTCCCGACGCTACAAAAAAAGCGGCTGTCAGTAAAGCAGCTTGCGGAATGCCCTCACTGGGATTAGATTGTCGATTAAGTTGTCGTAGGGAATACCAAAGGGTTAAACTGGTGATTGCATAGCCACTAATCAGAATTTTACTAGGAAGAATTCCTTCGGAAATGTGCATAAAATTTTACTCGATAATTAGCATTATTCCATGATGGTTCTGACCTTTATTTGAAAAATCGTTAAACGGATAATCAAATCCTAACGATTGAGATAAAATTATCCTCTATCTAAAGAATTAATTCTGATTGTAACATCAAGATTTAGGGCTAACTATCTCTCTGTCTAGCTCTGGAGATAAACGCGGTGCTTTTGAACGCTGAAAAAATAAAGCCGTCCCGATACAACCCCAAATCACAGAAGCGATCATCACGCCTTTTTGGAGAGGACTCAACTCAGCTTTATTGTGAGTTAAAGCAGTCGATTTCTCCGTGAGAACATTTTTAGATTCCAGGGGAATAGTAATTAACGCTCCATGACCCGCTTGACGCACTTTAACTTCCCAATATCCTGTTTTTTTGACATCTGGTGTAAAGGTAAAAGAGCCTTTATCATCGGTTAATCCTTCTTTCCAAGGTTGGGTCGGATTATCGGGAGCATAAACCGTCACCTGGGCTTTTTTCATGGGAAACCCTGAGTCATACAGAGCTTTAATTTCAACGGCTGAAGTGAGTTGATATTCGGCTTTTGCTCCATGAGCGATCGCTCGTTCTTGTACACTTAAAATGGGAAACAAGAGGAACACAATGATACATTGGTATTTCATATTGTCTACCTCCTAATTTATGATATTCTTCTAATTGTAAACAATTTTTGAACAATCGGTTTTACTTTTTCAACGTTAATTCTTGACAATGACCTTCCCCAACGTGAGCCATACTGGGTAAAATATTCATTAATGTTTGATAATCAGCCTGAGATAATTTTTGTTTAAGTGTGGGTAAATCCGCTACTAATTCTCCATTGGTAGCAATTTTTGACAAAGGTTCAAAACCCAAAGCCGTTGTATTGGGTTCTTCCGTCGCTGGGATTTTTCCATTTCCAAATAAATGATCAAAATGGAAGGTTGCTTCTAAATCGGCTTTTCCTCCAGGCTGCAAAACACCCTTTCGTTGCTCTCCGACATAATCTCCACACAAAAACTGCATTTCTTGATCAAATTTGAGAATAAAAGGAACTTGTTGATCTCCTTTTTTTGCCACCCCTTCTATGACCATGACTTGACCTGCTAATATTCCTTCGGTTCCCTTGTTCAAATTCCACGAAATCGCGTTATACTTGCCAGGAGGAGCCGGAACTTCATTAATGACAATCGCCTGAGTATTTTCATCTCCTTCGGCTAAATCAACCGTTTTTTTAATGACTAAACTAATACTTGTTTTAGCAATCGGTTGACCTCCAGCCTCCGGGTTATAAGGGGGATCAGATTGATAAGCTGTTGCTTCACCAAAGTTGAGATAAACATGATCAAAATTGATGTTCCACCCATCTTTAGAAACCAATCCTTTCCGCACAAAATCTTCTCCATTTGCTTGAAATTGTATTAAACCCATTTCCCCGGTTTGGGTTGAATTGGGAGTAATTTGGGCTTGGGGAGTTTCTGATGTAGATGTTGAAGCAGTTGGAGTCTGAGGTTGAGAACAGCCGATAAGCGTAGCTACAATGAACCCCATTAGACAACTGCGCTGAATTTGTTGTTTTTTCATCTAAAGCTGCTCAATACAATCCTTCATCCTCTAGGAAACAGGTTTTTTCCTGTTATTGCAATACCCCCCTAGGGCATTAAAATCTGATTTAAGTCTTAAGAATTAATTCAGAAGATAGAGAATAATTTTACTTCTTTCTTCCCCTAGGGAGAAACTCTTGTCATAATAGGTAAAGTGTTTTTAGGTTAAAGACAAACCATGAGAGATCTAGATCAAGGAAAAGCGATTGAATTACTCAACACGATTATGGAGTTTGAATTGGCTGGAGTGGTGCGCTATACCCATTATTCACTCATGGTAACAGGGCCCAATCGTTTACCCATTGTACAGTTTTTCAAAGCTCAAGCTACAGAATCGTTACTTCATGCTCAACAAGCGGGAGAAATTCTCACCGGGTTAGAAGGACATCCCAGTCAAAAAATTGCCCCCATTGAAGAAAGCTATCAACATTCTGTTAGGGACATTCTACAGGAAAGTTTGGCTCATGAACGCAAAGCTTTAGAATTATATAAAGATTTGCTAGAAATTGTTGAAAATGCGAGTATTTATTTGGAAGAATATGCTCGGACAATGATTGGTCAAGAAGAATTACATAATATTGAAATCAAGAAGATGTTGCGAGACTTTAGTTAAGTCAAAAAAACATTTGTAGGCTGGGTTATGCCCAGCTTATGTAATTTTTTAGATTATTAACAAAAGGGATATGGATATTACAGCTGCTTTACCAACATTTTTAATTACCTTACGAGAAGGATTTGAAGCTGCTTTAGTGGTGGGAATTGTTCTCGCGTGTTTAAAAAAAGCCGAACAAAGTCATCTGAATTCCTGGGTCTTTTCGGGAGTTGTAATTGGCATTCTGGCGAGTGCAGTCTTTGGCGTTCTATTTGGCTGGTTAATTCAAGGAATTGCCACCTCTGAACATCCTTATGCTCCAGTCTTTGGCGAATTTTTAGAAGCCGGAATTGGTTTATTTGCCATTACAATGTTAAGCTGGATGTTGATTTGGATGACCCAACAAGCTAAATCCTTAAAAGCTGAAGTAGAAGGAGCCGTTAAAGCTGCTATTGATAATAATAAAACCGCCGCAGGTTGGGGAATTTTGGGGTTAATTTTTATTGCCGTTTTACGGGAAGGTTTGGAAACCGTTATTTTTATCTTAGCCACATTTCAACAAAGTATCATGGCTGCTATTGGGGCAATTTTAGGGTTATTTGTAGCCGCAGGATTAGGGCTATTATTATTTAAGTGGGGGGTAAAAATTAATATTCGGTTGTTTTTCCAAATCATGGGAATATTTTTGTTATTAATTGTTGCAGGGTTAATCATTTCTGTTCTCAGACATTTAGATGCAGGGGTAGGAATATTAGCTCAACTCAATTCTAACTATGCCGGATTCTGTTTAACTCAACCAGCTTCCTGTTTATTAGGAAATTTAGTCTTAAATGCTGAGGAATTTTTACCCGATCAACAATTTCCCGGTATCGTGCTAAAAGCGTTATTTGGCTATCGAGATCACTTGTATGTTGTGCAAATTGTAAGTTACTTCCTGTTTTTAATTACAGTGGGAGGCTTTTATTTAAAAGAAGTTAATGGAAAAGTAAGCCTACCTTTAAAACCCGAAAAACCCGCTTTTTAATTAGATTAAAATTAGGTAAAATCTGACTTGATTAACAGGCAAACTTAAAGACATTTAAACCCAAACACAATTCCTGCTTTCGGGATTCCCACCTGTCAGGGATTAATAGTATGATTTCCTGAAAAAATTGGGTATACTGATAGTAGTCCTTAATTTATCCAAAATAAGTCAGTTATGCTAAAGTTTGTCATTGCAGCTTTAGTGGCTTTAGAAATCCTGTTACTGAATTCTTGGGAGCTTCCCCCTGCCAATGCCACATCTCCCGGCGCAGAAGTCTATATTTGGGATTATGCTTCTGTTGGAAGTCATGAACTCGTTTGCAAAAAAGTTGTTTTCCATCCCAAAAATCAACCTCTCCCTTCCGGTGCAGAAGTGCAACCGGTCAGGATTGATTCTCGAATTGTGAATGATGCTGATTGTAGCCATTTAAAAAAACTGATCGCCGAATAAAATACTATAGGAAAGAAAATTGAAAAAAACTCAAAAAAAAGTATTCAATTTTCTTTCTTTTTTTAGATTGACAATCAGCCCTCATGGGTTAGAAGATGCGATAAATTATTCTTAACTAAAATTGACTTTCCTGATTTAACGTCTCCGTGATCGCTCTTTTCTCCCACGTTGGTCTTGAGTAGAACGATGTTCTGCTAAAGAAATCACACTGGCTTCATTTTCTTCTCTAGCTACGCGAATTAAGAACGCTGCTAAAGCCAAACTGGCAATCATTGAACTTCCCCCATAACTAAATAGAGGTAAAGGTAAACCAGTCGTAGGTAAAACACCCGTTGCTACCCCAATATTTAATAGAGATTGTCCGACCATAACAACCATCACCCCAATGGCTATTAATTGATGTTCAATTTGTCGTGCTTTCAGGGCGACTCGTAGAGCTAGAGTTCCATAAATTGTTAATAATAATAATAATAAAATTCCGCCCATAAAGCCAAATTCTTCTGCATAAACCGAGAAAATAAAATCACTATATTGAATCGGTAAATAATAGATTTTTTGGTGAGATAATCCCAATCCCGTCCCCCAAAACCCCCCAGAACCAACCGCTAGAAGACTTTGTACTAACTGGTATCCATCCCCCATCGGATCAGCCCAAGGATTTAAAAAGGATAAAACTCTTCGTCTTTGATATTCTTTAATACTAATACTTAAGGTGGCTAAAAGTATTCCCCCTAAAGCCGTGCCCCCTAAATAGTAAAACGGCAATCCTGCGGCTAAGGCTACTAACCAAAGGGTCATCCCACAAAGGGCGGTGGTACTTAAGTTAGGTTGCAATAAAATCGATAATAATACAGTTCCAAAAATTCCTAACCAAATCAACCGAGATTTCCAACTTAAACGAAACCAATTGCCAAAAAAACGGGCACTTTGTAAGACAAGAAAAGGCTTCATTAACTCTGAAGGTTGAATCGGAATCGGCCCGATAGAAATCCAGCGAGTTGCGCCATTAATGGTTGTTCCTAATCCGGGAACTAAGGTGAGAAATAATAATCCTAGAACAATTAAAACTCCCCATTGAGCAATTTTTAACCAAAATTTCAGAGAAGATTGAACAATAAAACTAAATCCCAATAATCCTACAACTGTCCAGATTAATTGACGTTTAAAATAATATAATCCATCTCCCTGTTCTGCGTAAGCAATGGGATAAGAAGCGGAAAACATGATAATTAAACCCACAAATAACCAGAGAAAGGTTATCCAATGTAACCATCGAGCTTCCGTTGAC
The DNA here is from genome assembly GCF_014697575.1 of Planktothrix sp. FACHB-1365. Lineage (GTDB taxonomy): Bacteria > Cyanobacteriota > Cyanobacteriia > Cyanobacteriales > Microcoleaceae > Planktothrix. The sequence goes on from NZ_JACJSC010000029.1 coordinate 50,205, forward strand.
CAATGGGTCACAGAAGAGGTAAAAAACGGGAAAATTTGTCTTAAATTCATCCAAGCAATACAACCGTAAACGGGAGTATAGAGTTATTGTTCATTCTCAGTATTTTAAGTTCAAAAGGATTAAATTAACACCAAACCCAACATTAATTTCTGCACAGCAACCCCAAATCGAAATTGAACCTTTGAACGCTGAATTGTTCTCCGCGAACAGTGAAAAGCACAATTCGTGATAAAATGATATAGGAATTTTGACTGATTTTTTCAGATCAACGGCAAAACTCGCCGTTTTTTTCATAGTCCTTCCTCGGAAAATTCCCCCTGTTTCGGTGTAATAGGGGCTGTAACCGTCTCCCTCTTGACATCCGTTTAATTTCCTCTCTATGACATTTCAACCCCGAACACCCGTAGCATTAATTTCGATTCATGGCGATCCCGATATTGCCATCGGACAGGAGGAAGCCGGAGGACAAAATGTGTATGTCCGTCAGGTGGGGGAAGCCTTAGCTGGGTTAGGATGGCCAGTGGATATGTTCACCCGCCGAAGTCATCCTGATCAACCTCTGATTGTTCAGCATCGCCCCAATTGTCGCACGATTCGATTAATTGCTGGCCCAGAAGAATTTATTCCTAGAGATCAAGGATTTCCTTATTTATTGGAATTTGTGGAAAAATTTCAAAAATTTCAAGCCGAAACCGGGATACAATATGAATTAATCCATACCAATTATTGGTTATCGGGTTGGGTCGGATTGGAATTAAAAAAACATCAACTTTTACGACAAGTTCATACTTATCATTCTTTAGGAATTGTTAAATATCAAGCGGTTTCTGATATTCCTAAAATTGCTCAAACTCGATTAAATGTTGATAAACTTTGTTTAGAAACCGCAGAACGAGTTGTTGCGACTAGCCCCCAAGAACAACAGTTTTTACGAGAATTGGTGTCTGAGATTGGAAACATTGATATTATTCCCTGCGGGACAAATATTGATCAATTAGGTCAAGTTTCTAAGGCAGATGCTAGAGAAAAGTTAGGATTCGATCCCCAAGGAAAACTGGTATTTTATATTGGTCGATTTGATCCTCGAAAAGGAATAGAAACTTTAATTAGGGCGATCGCAAATTCTAAATTTCGCTATGATCCTCAGTTAAAATTAATCATTGGCGGGGGTTCTCGTCTGGGGTGTAGTGATGGATTAGAACGCGATCGTTTGGAAAAAATTGTTAATGAATTAGAGTTAAATGATATTACCGAATTTACAGGCCGAATTTTAGATGAAGACCTACCATTATATTATCGAGCGGCGGATGTTTGTGTGGTTCCCAGCCATTATGAACCCTTTGGTTTAGTCGCAATTGAATCTATGGCAAGTTATACTCCTGTAGTCGCTTCTAATGTAGGAGGATTAAAATTTACAGTGATTCCTGAAGTTACGGGGTTATTATGTCCGCCAAAAGATGAGATGGCTTTTACTGAAGCGATTGATCGAATTTTATCTAATCCTAACTGGTCAAAACAACTGGGAGAAGCGGGAAGAAAAGAAGTAGAAACCCAATTTAGTTGGCAAGGGGTTGCCTTAAAATTAAGTGATCTTTATACTCAAATTTCAAGTGAACCTGCCCAAAAATTAAATATCGAAAACCATTAAACTCTAGCAATCGTAGTCAAACTTTTATCTGCATAAAAGTATTAAGAGCTATCCAGCTTTTCTTAAAACAAATTTTGTATCATTGGGTGAATTATACATCTCTAAGCGATCACTAAAAAAATCAATAAATATCTGCTGATTCATCACTTGCTCTTTATCACAAATTTCTATATTTTCTGTTCTTGAATAATCAGCATATTCACCTGTAAAAGTATTTCCTTGCAGAGTTCCATTAATCCGATAACTTATGGTTCCTTTTTCGGATTTAGTTGAGTCAATCATTGTGTTTGATGTTTGCAAGTAAATTAATGTATGTTCTTGTCGAATGATCTCATAATCATTATTGCAACCGTTGTAATAAAATTTGCCCTCAAACTCACCTACATAATATCCTGTATATAAGTTTCTTTCTATCGCTAACTGTTTTTCCTGTTCGGCATTCTCAGCAAGATTATTAGCGTTGTCTAGCTTTTTTGTTAACTCTTGATTTTGATCCATAAGTTGAGATTTTTCTTGATTTAGTTGAGATTTCTCTTGATTTAATTTAGAAATAACCATATTTAAGTTATTTGATTTTTGAATTTGGGTGATAGAGACGGAATTAAAAATCAATGTATAGACTACAAAAAAAATTAAAAATAATCCCAAACTTGATAAAGAAATATCTGATATCAACTCAAATATTGTACTTTCATTTGCTCTTTTTGGTCTTGTTCTCATGGTTTTAATTAATCAAAGATAAAACAAAAATTACTATGAATATAAAAATACAGCCAATTAAGATATAAGTTAATTTTTGAATGACATTTAATACAATAACTATTTGATTCAGGAGCTTTTCTAAATTTTCTTGTTTTTGAACTTGACTAGATATTTGTAATTGAAATATTTCTCGATTTAATTTACTAGAAATAGATAACAACTTTTCCGATGCTTCTGACATTTTTTCATTGTATTTTCTTAAAGATTGATCGATTTGAGATGAGGATTGAATAAAAGTTTTCATATTTTGATAAGCATCGGATAAATTTCTGACATCTTTCTCCCAGATTTGTTGTTGCAATTTAGGAATAATTTCAAGTTCTGCTTTATACCTAATCTGATCGATTAAATCTTCTATTAAATTAATCGTTGAGTGACTCAGGAGTTTGAGGAAAAATCCCCCTAAAACTGCACCTGCTAAGGTTGTAATAAATGCACTTGACATTCCTGATAAAGCTTGTTTTAATCCAATGGTAGGATCGTTGAAATTACCCCCAGTCTCTGAACCTACATTGGTCATACTACCCATTGCTTCTGATAGTCCTTCCATCGATAAGGTAAGTCCAACAACTGTTCCAATCATTCCTAAAGTAATTGATAAATTCGCAAATAACTGCACCCAACTTTCTTGTCTGAGGAGTCTATTTTCAATAATTGTTAATGAAAAATCCTGAGAAATTGATAATTTACCCTGGGCAGCACGTTCTAAAGTTGTGATATGTTCCTTAAATAATCCTTTTGAATTATTAATTTGTGAAAATTCTATAGCAATTCTAATTGTGTTGGTGACATTGATAACTAATGATATAATAAATAAAATAATAATAATGTTAGTAATCCCTGTTTTATCTGAATATTGATAACGCCAACGTTGATCTGAAGCCAATATCATTGGGATTAGGGTTGTTGTTAGCCAAAATAGCCAAATATGAAAATCTTTGGGAATTTTTTGAATCATGTTTATATGAAATAAAATTATGAGTGCTACAGAATCCCCCGAGTAGAGACGTTGCATGCAACGTCTCTACCGGAGAGAAGCAGAAGTATTGCATTGTTTTCACCGAATTAGTAGAATTATCCATTTCTGGAGAAGAAACCCGGTGTTTGCATCAGTCCTAAATGTGTTATTTTTGATGATTACACATCTAAATAATCGATAGCGGCTTGAGTGAGAACCATTTCTTCCTGAGTTGATACTCCATCGGTGTTTAAATCTGCCATTTGGATATCTCCATCAGGAGTGTACACAACATCAGATACTTCATCTCCCGTGAGATCAATTCCTGTAGAAATTACATCACCACTCCCTGGATTTAATTCAATGAATTGATCCATTTTCTGATCGAAATCGTTATCAACTTCAACTGAAACAGCATGGGAGATTCCATCACCATCCCAATCTTTATAATTAACGACAACATCATTGTGATTATCGGTATTTACATCATAACTGACTTCATAGTCACCTGAACCTGAATAAGTCATAAGTCTTGCTCCTCCAGTTTGAATTAAGTTATGATTTGAAAAAAGTTAAGACAGATGTGATCCGTTTGAAAGCAATTTTCTATTAACGATATCGTTAATTAGAGTTGAGCGATCGATGATTCTGCTGCTTCTGTAATCGAAGTATCTTCAGGTGTAGTAGTTTGACTCTCGACAGTAAAATTGACCATACTGACATCAAAAGTGCCGTCATTATCCGTATCAACATAACCCATATCAGCGACACCATCATAATCAGTATCAGCTATGGCTGTCTCCATGATTCCATCATAATTAGTGTCACCAATAATCAGATCAACAAGACCATCAGCATTGGTATCAACTTCAACATAATCAGACTGACCATCAGCATTGGTATCGTAAGCAGTACCCGTGTAATTACCGCTTTCTAAATCTGTGGAGGCTTCTACATCTCCAGAATAAGTCATACAGATTTTTACCTCAATTAACTGTCTCCTATTATAGGAAGCAATTTTAGAAATCATCAACGATTTTTAGTGATATTCATATTTTTTAATATTTTAATTAAAATCGGTATATTTTGCACTTTTGCCAACTCAAGAAACCCGGTTTCTTTAAGAAATCGGGTTTCTAAGTTAACTTCCTTTAAAATTAGGAAGTATTGGTTAAAATAAGAACTATTCATAAAACGGATATATATCTGATCATGATGCAGATTCCCCCTTAAGGATTTTCAACAGTTCAGCTTTATCTTTTTGTAAATTAGCTAATTCAGTTTGATATTGTTTGAACTTTTGTTCTGTTTGAGTTAAATCAGATGATATCCGTTCAACCTCTTTTTTAATTGTGTCAGTGAGAGCTAGATCAGTAACAGTCAGATGATAAATAATATTCAGAGAAACTTTCTCGACCATTGACCTAGCGATCGCTTTATAATGTCCAGACAATTCTCTTTTTAAAGCGATTATTTGTTGTTCCTGTTGTATTTTTTTACCTTGAAAAAAAGCCAGATTTCCACCCGCTAAATTCATCACCCCCATCATCAGAGGAAGAGGGTTTCCCGTACCTACAGATATTCCTCCAAACATTGCTATTCTGACAACATCCATCGCCAGTCTACCTGTCCCTCCATTGGCGAGATTTTGAGGTGAATCAGTCGGTTTTACATACTCATCTTCCAACAATTTATCCACCTCAAAATTGTGATGAGATGATAGGTTTACTGGATAACCCGGAACTAATTTGAGAGAGATTTTACTTTTTTGAAGGAACGTTTGTAAACCGCCTTCTGCATAAACCCAGAGAATGTTTTGCCATTCTAATTTTGCCCATTCACAGACTTGGGATTGACAAAAACGAATTAAATAATCATGCAGAGTTTCATTTTCTCGGATGGTAAAACCAGAAGTTGCTGAAGGTAACTCTACTTTTAATTGATTCCCTTGTGTTTTAACTTCCAATTCTTGTTCTACCAAACATTGAATTTTATGCAGCAGACTATCGTTAATCATTGGATTAATAAAACGGTCTTTAGATTGGGGAAAATGCGACAGTTTAATTTCGTTAATAATCTTGTTTTTATATTGACTAATTTCCTGTAATTTCAAATTGATTTTTTGTTTTAATTGAGGGATACTTTGAGACGCGAATCCAGTGGTTTCATTTTTTTTGATTTGGGTTTTTAATTGAGTATTTCGATCAGTGATTACTTTTTCAATTAACGAAATTTGGCTAATAAACTCTGCTTTCACTCTCTCTTTCAAAATATCTTCTGTTTGCTGATTCGGTAAATTTTCCCAAACTTGACAAAACAGATGATATTCATTTCTTGGGTAAATTTCTGCTGAACTGCTGTAAAAATTGGGATAAAAGGGTTGTAAAGGTAAACAAGTTTGGATAACAGAAAGCTGACTACTATTTTGACGGTTAATCAATTCTGTTAAAAGTTTAATATTCTGACTATTCAGTTGTGAAAACTGGAGATTTTCTGTTGATGTATCCCAAACGATGAAAAACTTAAATAACTGGGTTTGAGCAACTTTTTCAATTAACTGTTGTTCAGATTCAGTGATGGGTTGGGAGGGATTTAACACAAAACAGAGAAGATCGCAGTTAGTCCAGAGTTGATCGTATTGGGGAGGTTGTGTAACTTTAGTTTCTGAGGATTGAAATTCAAAAATTAATTCAGGACTTTTGAAGCTGAATTTATGATAACCCAGGGTAATGCGATCGCCTTTTTTTAATTGTTTCTTCCCTAATACCTTTTCCCCATTAACATAAGTTCCATTTGTACTTTTATCCTGAATTTCCCAAGAATTTTGACAATTTCCCGAAGTGGAAATCGGAATAATTTCCGCATGATAGTTACTGACTAAACCACATTCAGAAAGTTTGATCTGACATTGACTCCCTCGACCCATAGAGATTGTTTCAGTCTGAGATAATTTGTAAGATGTGGGTTGTTGTCCGGTGGTGACAGAAGGTTGTAAAATTAATTGTGCTAATTGAATGGTTTTAGTTTTTTCTAAGGTTTGGGGGAAAGGAATTGTTTTGAACTGATAGCTGGATAATAAATTAGGATAGTGATTAATAAAATTTCCCATTGCTACCATCTGTACTGGAAACCGACTGACCAAATTAACTCGCAGTTTTCCGGTTTGCAGGGTTTGAGTTAGTCTTCTTAAGTTGTCTCTAATTTCAATCAATGGAGATCCAGGTTTGACTCTAGCATTAACAAATTTTTCAACGGAATCAATTTTTTGCAAAAGTTTAGTGAATTTTTCAGACATAAATTTTCACCATTGATACAAAAATTTCGTTAATCATGCCTTTTTGAAAAATAGTCAATGCAGTGACCGCTATAGACTATGATCACTCCAGATGTACGAGTCAAATTAGATAACGATCACTCCAATATTATGCTTGGGAAAATAGTCCAATTAAGATCAGTAACCAGAAAAGTACACCAAAAATAATCCAAGCTACTTGCCCTCCTGTAAAACCTTCTCTAATCATCAGTCTTCCACCTTCTTCTTGTTCCCAATAGTAATTAACACCTTTTAAAATACTTACTAAGGGGATCAAAGATAGGAAACCAAGCAGAAAAAACAAATTTGACAACACAATAAAAAACCAATACAATGCTGTTATTCCGCCTGCTGATGGTCTGTTTGGGTATCCTTCCTTTTCGGCTAGATGAAAAACTTTTTTAGCGAGACTATATATCGTAAACCCAAAAAACCAAGCATAAAGCCAAGGATTAATGTTCAAATCATCTTTTTCCTTAATAAATTTCCATTGCTTGTGGCACCAAGGTATTTGGTAAAGTCCGAAAGTAATAATATATAAAAAGCAAAATTTTCCAACAGGTAAAACGTTAGAATATTGTTGATTAGAGTTGGTCATGTCGGATCTCCTAATAAGGTAATATGAACTAAGATATAGGTTGCCAAATTTTTATCATGCCATCACCACAACCACTAATGATCGTTTGTTGATTGTGACTGAAAGCTACAGAATTTACTGATTTTGAATGCTCAGAAGCAGTAAAAATTTCTCCTCCAGTCTGTAAATTAAAGAGTTTAATGTTACCGTCTCTCAAACCTGCAATTAACGTAACATTATCCGGTGCGATCGCAATACTATTTACCTTAATATTTATGGTCAAAGTTTTTAATAAATTGCCTGTTTCCAGATTCCATAGTTTAATTGTGCCATCATTACTCCCACTAGCAACCGTCTTACCATTAGGAGAAATAGCGAGCGTCCACACACTATCTAAATGTCCAGTACAATTGAATCGTAATTTTCCATTAGCCAAACTCCAAATTTTCACAGTATTGTCAAGACCACCACTAATAACTGTCTGACCGTCAGGTGCTATAACAACAGCCGTAACCGAGTTAGTATGACCTAGCAAATTTCTGAGTAGACCGCGAGTTCCTAAATGCCAAACTTTAATCGTTTTATCTCGACTTCCACTAACTAGAGTTTGACCATCATGATGAAGATCTATACAGTTAATACAGTCTTTATGAGCATTAATCGTAGCAATCAAATTGCCTTGGTGTAGATGCCATAATCTCAGTTTATTATCTAAGCTACCACTGATCAAAATATTAGCCTCTGGAGTGATTTTAACACACTTGTAATAAGTTGAATCAGGCTTCATAAATCCTGGAACAATAGTAAATGTGCGAATTAATTTACCACTCGCTACTTCCCATAACTTAATTGTATTATCATCACTAGCACTGGCGAACTGCTGACTATTTGAAGTCAGAACTAGATCATTAACACTGGTTCTATGTCCTATTATCGTTTGTACGCATTTCCATTGACTAGGATTATCAATAACAATACCTAACTCTTTTTGTATATCTTTTGCAGATTGATAGCGATTACCCGGGATATAAGCTATCATTTTACTGAGGATATTTGCTAGATAGTCACTAATTTGGGGTGCGAAACGCTTCCAGATAATCTCACCTGTTTGGGGATCAGAATATTGCATTTGTAAGTCATTCGCCCTGATTCCCGTAGCAGCTTCTATGCCAATCATTCCTAGTGCATATAAGTCAGAAGATGGAGACACATTGCCTTGTTTTTGTTGCGGTGGCATATAACCTTCTGTTCCAACAATAACAGTAGTTCTAACTTGATTTTGTTGAGTGACAATCAATTCAGGAGAAGTTACTTGCTTGATGGAACCAAAGTCAATTAATACTAATTTTTGATCGTATTTTCGGCGAATAATATTGTTAGGTTTAATATCCCGATGAATCACACCTCTGCTGTGAATAAAATCAAGAATTGGTAATAGCTCTCGCAGCATTCCATTCACTTGATTTTCTGACCAAGGTTGACCCGGTACGATGTATTGATTAAGGGGATCACCTTCAATATACTGTTGGACGAGGTAAAATTGATCCCCTTCTTCAAAGTGATCTAACAAACGAGGAATCTGGGGATGATCCCCCAAGCGCCCCAGAGCATTAATTTCCTGTTCAAATAAACGCCTAGCTAAGTCGAGAGTTTTGGGATCAGCAGGTCTCAGTTGTTTGACCACACAATCTGGTTTTCCTGAGAGTTGAGTATCTTTTGTCAGGTAGGTTATCCCCTGTCCACCCGTTCCCAGTTCTCTGACAATCTGGTAACGATTCTTTAAGATTCGCCCGTTCATAATTCGCTCAAATTTTTATTGATTGAGGGCTTGATGAATAGATGGTCATATTTTATCAGTGTTGAAAAAAAAAATCAAGTTTGATTTAAAAGTCAATATTTAGTAATCATAATAGAGTTTAAATCTCAAAATCAATGATATAAAAGCAAGATTATATATGAGAACTGATCTCGCAATGTGTTTTTTTTAGAAGACACCCTGTTTTTTAAACAACATCCTAACCCCAATCAAAAATGGGTTGTAGACTGTGTGACAACCCATTTTATATCCTGTTTTTTGCTAAAATCTTGAACCCATCCCTATGATTAATTAGGGGGTAATTCTAAGGCAATATTTCCTAATAATCCCTTGCGAAAATCATTTAACATTTGACGAGCAGTACGTTCGGTATCCCCTTTATGTCGATGTTCTGCTAATTCTTGTAAATAAATATCTCCGCTTAGGGCATTAAATTCCAATTGATACCGGGCGGCTAATAAATGTTGTAAATTCAAATCTTGTAAGAATTCTATTAATGCCACAGCGACTTGTTGATTTTCATAAGCCGCTTCCCCAATATCTTCACAGATGGCTAATTTTAACGCATCCTCTTGTTTCTTAATTTGAGTCGGAATTACCCCCGGAGCATCCAATAATTCCAGAGTCTCAGAAATTCTCACCCATCTTAACTGACGAGTTACCCCCGCCCGTCGGGCACTGTCCACAACCCGGCGCTTCAATAACCGATTAATTAACGCCGATTTTCCCACATTAGGAAACCCAATCACCACAGCCCGCACCGGACGGGGTAACATTCCCCGTGAAGCCCGTCTTTCATTCATCTGCACCCCCGCTAATTGGGCAGCTTTTGCGACCGCTTCCACCCCATTCCCCAACTGAGCATTGGTAAAATATGCCGTTTCCCCCCGTTGTTGAAACCACTCTTCCCACTGTTTCTGAATATGAGAAGGAATCATATCCATGCGGTTAATCACTAAGACTTTGGTTTTACTCCCCACCCACTGGGGAACTTGGGGATGATGGGTCGCCAAAGGTATCCGAGCATCTCGTACCTCCAACACCACATCCACCCGTTTCAGTTGTTCGGTGAGGGTGCGTTCCGCTTTAGCAATATGACCGGGATACCATTGGATAGACATAGGGGTTTAGGGCAGGGGGAAGGGGAGACAAGGAGACGGGGAGATAAGGGGAAGGGGAGCGTTCTTGCTTGGTTACAGTTAAGAGTCAATACCTTGTTAGGGGACAACCAGAACCGGACAGGGAGACAAGTTAATCACGCGGTTAGTGACGCTATCGGCGGCACCTTCTTCAGTCAGACCAGTGCCCCGACTGCCGATGACGATTAAATTAGCATCGATTTCATCAGCAACATCACAAATCGTGAAGGCTGGTTTCCCTTGTCGTTCTAGGGTTTGAACCTGAATGCCCTCCTTAGAAAACAACGCTTGAGCTTGTTCGAGTAAGCCCGCCACTGCTTCCGGGGATGTCATTTGTTCATCATGGGGGGGAGCCTCTACAACTTCAGCATCCGGTTCTACAACCGCCAGAACATAGAGACTAGACCCATAAGTTTTGACAAGGTTGGTCACAATGACAGCCGCTTCGTGGGCTTCACGGCTTTGGTCAACAGCAAATAAAACAGTTTTAAACATAATCGCGCATCTCCGAGACGCGGACTTCGGTAGAATGTTTACGGTGAACGATTGAGTGGTAGACCTCATTGGGTTGACAGACAGTATCAAACTGTCCGAAACCTGACCAATGCCACCTAAATTTAATCTGATTAAGACAAGAACACATCCTAGGAGGATAATCCTGTGTCAAAAAAAACTGTAGCAGATTTATCAGCATCAGATTTATCTGGGAAACGAGTATTAGTCCGCGTTGATTTTAATGTTCCCCTTGATAATGGTTCAATTACCGATGATACACGGATTCGCGCTGCTCTGCCGACAATCCAAGATTTAACCTCCAAAGGTGCTAAAGTTATTTTAACCAGCCACTTTGGTCGTCCCAAAGGAATAGACGACTCCATGCGTTTAACCCCTGTGGCAGAACGGTTATCGGAATTGTTAGGCAAACCTGTTAAGAAATGTGACGATTGCATTGGGGATGAAGTCGCCCAAGTCGTTGCTACCATGGAAAATGGGGATGTCACTGTCTTAGAAAATGTCCGTTTCTATCCCGAAGAAGAAAAAAATGATCCTGAATTTGCTAAAAAATTAGCTTCTGTTGCCGATTTCTACGTTAATGATGCCTTTGGAACTGCCCACCGTGCCCATGCTTCGACTGAAGGCGTAACCCATTATTTGCCTTCTGTGGCGGGTTATTTAATTGAAAAAGAACTCCAGTTTTTACAAGGTGCAATTGAAGACCCTAAACGTCCTTTAGCTGCTATTGTTGGCGGTTCTAAAGTGTCTTCTAAAATTGGTGTCATTGAAGCCCTTTTAGATAAATGCGATAAATTACTGTTAGGCGGTGGGATGATTTTCACCTTCTATAAAGCTCGCGGTTTAAATGTGGGTAACTCTTTGGTGGAAGAAGATAAACTGGATTTAGCTCGTGCTTTAGAAGCCAAAGCCAAAGAAAAAGGCGTAGCGTTCCTATTACCGACCGATGTGATTGTTGCAGATAAATTTGCCCCTGATGCAGAAGCAAAAACCGTTAGCATTAATGATATTCCTGATGGTTGGATGGGGTTAGATATTGGCCCTGATTCAATTAAAGTCTTCCAAGAAGCTTTAGGCGACTGCAAAACCGTGATTTGGAACGGCCCTATGGGGGTTTTTGAGTTTGAGAAATTCGCGGCGGGAACTAAAGCGATCGCTTTAACTTTAGCAGATTTAACCAAAACAGGCACGATTACCATTATCGGTGGCGGTGATTCCGTTGCGGCTGTTGAACAGTTAAGTTTAGGCGAACAAATGAGCCATATTTCCACCGGAGGCGGTGCGAGTTTAGAACTGTTAGAAGGGAAAGTATTACCCGGAATTGCAGCGTTAAATGACAAGTAATTTTAGGATCATTTAATCCGAACTGTAGGGGATATGGCGGTGTCATTCCCCTACTATTTTTTGTGATTATAATTTTGCTAGTGCATTACAAGATTTTTTATTCTTCATTTAAGGTTAAATTTTTGATCGGCAGTAGGATAATACCGACTTAAGATGATTTCGATATAATTCGATATAAAATTTCAGAAGAATTAAGCTATAATTTTAGATAATATACTGGTTGATTTACCAGCATGGGATGGCTATTTATGTCTACTGCTCGTCAAATCATAGCACTTCTAAAAAGCCACATAGAAGGTGAAGAGCAGCAGTTTTATTCTGCCGCCCTTCAAATTGCAGCACATGAAGCAAGGCAGGGGCACGGGAAGCTTGCTCAAGAAATTCGTGATTTAATTGATGAAGCTAAAACCCGTGGCTCTGCAATAGAGCGGAAAACTGGTGCAGTACCTTTAGTTCAGCCAAAAGGTGAACTAGCTAATTTACTCTCAGCACGTTATCCAGAGACAAAGCTCCTTGACATGGTACTCTCATCTGATCTGGAATTCAAACTTAAGCGTATTCTTACAGAACAGAAACAACGAAGTCGTCTGCAAGATTATAACCTATCTCCACGTCGCAAAATTCTTTTGGTAGGCCCTCCTGGATCTGGTAAAACAATGACTGCTGCTGCTTTAGCTGGTGAGTTACAACTTCCGCTTTTGACCGCTATCTACAGTAGTCTTATTGGTAAGTTTATGGGAGAAACTGCCAACCGACTTAAATTAATTTTTGATGCGATGTCACTTACAAGAGGTGTTTATTTTTTTGATGAATTTGATGCTATTGGAACGCACCGCAACAGTGCCAATGATGTTGGCGAAATTCGTCGGGTATTAAATTCATTTTTGCTGTTTATAGAAAATGATCAAAGCGACAGTTTAATAGTGGCAGCAACCAATCACCAAAATTTATTAGATGAAGCTCTTTTCCGAAGATTTGATGATGTCATTGAATATACGCTTCCCACAGAAGAAATGATTTGTCGTGTTTTAAAGACACGGCTCCTATTGTTTGATATTCAATGGAATGACTGGTCAGAGATTTTGAATGCAGCACAAAACTTGAGTCTAGCTGAAATTGTTCGCGCTGCGGATGAATCGGCAAAACAAGCTGTATTATTAAATACTGAGAAAATTGATAAAGAAAATTTGGTTTCGACTATTTTAGAACGACGTAACATTAACCTTCGACCATTAACTAAAGCCTAGTTAAACTATGTCCAAGCAATCACGCGAGTTTCCTCACATCTATTTCCCTGAAAAGGGCAAAAGTGAAAATTATACACGACCAAGGCAAGGTGGTGGATCTAATCCTCCTCCTAACCGTAATAGGATAACTCATGCTAGTTACTTAGAGCAAGTGATCGGCAGAGCCATTCAGAACGCTAATCAACTACTAACCTCTCGTGATCCTGGACTGGCTACTGGAGTACCAGGCTTTTACCTAGAATTTTATATTAAAGCTGACGAAACGATTGCTTTAAAATCTTTAGAAAACCAGACAAAAAAGATTGAATTGGTAGCAGTCAAGAAAATACCAGGGGAAGAAGATATGGTTATGGCAACAGTCTTCATCCCAGCATCAGCCTCTAATTACTTCTTGAAAAAAGTAGAAGAATATCGAGATAAAAATACAAAGAACGACAAGCCCAAAAATGATGCGCTTGTATCCCGGTTAGAAACTGTTGAAATTGGGACAATCAAATCACTATTCACGGATGATCCGGCTCTATTTCCAGAAGATGGGCGAGAGGTTTGGTGGGAAGTTTGGCTCCGAAAAGGTAAACAAAAGGAATTTAAAGAGATTACTGGAAAGCTGGAAATTCCGACAAAACCTCATGCACTTTCTTTCCCAGAGCGTGAGATTGTTTTAGCCATGTCTGATATGGAAGCAATGGCACGAGTCATCCATAATTCTGATGCAGTAGCAGAATTACGCATTGCCAAAGATACGCCATCAATGTTTCTTGAAATGCCATCTTTAGAACAAGAGCAATGGGTTAATGACCTAGAAAAACGACTACTTGAACCAGGGAAACACGCAGTATCAATCTGTTTATTAGATAGTGGGGTCAATATAACTCACCAGCTACTTTCATTAGGGCTTGCTTCAGATGATCGGCACACCGTCGAACCGTCTTGGGGTGTTAATGATAGTCCTTATTGGCGTGGTCATGGTACAGCAATGGCTGGTTTATGTTTGTATTCTGATTCACTCATCGATCTGTTAGCAACATCCGAAGAAGTGAAACTTCTACACCGAATTGAATCAGTGAAAATTCTTCCCAATACTGGACAAAATCAACCTGAGCTTTACGGTGCAATCACAGAACAGGGTGTTTTTTTACCTGAAATTCAAGCTCCAGATCGCCGTCGAGTTTTTTGTATGGCGGTAACGAGTCCTATAGACTCTAAAAATAGAGGAACACCCTCATCTTGGTCAGCAGCAGTGGATCAGCTATGCTTCAATGATGGTGAATTCCGACGACTGATGATTATTTCCGCAGGTAATATTTTTCAAGATATCTTTTCAGATAATTACCTCAATATTAATGATATTGAAACCATAGAAAATCCTGGGCAGGCTTGGAATGCTCTAATTGTAGGTGCATATACTGAAAAAATTAATATTCTTGACCCTAACTATAGGGGTTGGCAACCCTTAGCACATGGAGGCGATCTTTCTCCTCGTAGCCGTACTTCGGTTGCATGGGATACTCAATGGCCGATTCGTCCTGATGTAGTTTTTGAAGGTGGAAATATGGCGTTTGATGGTCAAAACCCAGCAGAGACTATTAACGATCTTTGTCTACTAACAACTCACTACCGCCCGAATATAAGAATGTTTGATCACATGAGCGATACAAGTTGTGCAACTGCTCTCGCTAGTTATATGGCGACACGCATTATGTCAGAACATCCTAACTATCGTCCAGAAACAGTACGCGCACTAATTGTCCACTCGGCGGAATGGACTCCAGCAATGCAGAATCACTTTCAGGGTGCATCTTCTAAAACTGCTAGAGGTTCGCTTTTGAGGCGCTATGGTTATGGAGTTCCTGATTTAAGCCGTGCTCTTCAAAGTGCTAGTAATGATTTAACCCTAATCATTGAAGACGAACTCCAATCATTTTGTTTAGGAAAAAGCAACATTAAAACTAAGGAAATGAAGCTTCATAAGTTACCTTGGCCAAGTGAAGAACTAGAAAAGTTAGGAGAGGCAAATGTAGAATTAAAGATTACTTTATCTTACTTTATTGAACCCAATCCAGGGGAGCGTGGCTGGGCATATCGTCACCGTTATCCTTCCCACGGTTTGCGCTTCAAGGTCAAAGACTCTTTAGAAACTGATGATGAGTTTCAATGGCGAATTAATGAAGCTGTCCGAAATGAAGAGGAAAACAAGAAAAGCTCAAGTAGTCCTGAAGACAAGAATTGGTTTCTTGGGCCAAATACCAGAGATGGAGGTTCGATACATTCTGATATTTGGCATGGTACTGCTGTTGAATTAGCTCGGAAAGATGCGATCGCTATATATCCAGTGGGGGGATGGTGGAAAGAGAAAAAATATTTAGAGCGCTACAATGAGATGGCTCCCTATTCACTCATTATTTCAGTTCGAGTTCCAGGAGTTGAAGTTGACATTTACACTCCCGTTTCAAATTTAGTGAGTACGTCTATTGAGATCTATGCTTAAAAACTTATACGGAATCTATTCAACTAATTTATTGATGGAAAGTTAAGAAAAATCATTACTTTACAGCCCAGCAAATTCTTTATCTTGTCGGACATGGGGTGCATGATAAGCTACTACGATATCTTTCTAAGGTTGGTTGTTTTTTGAGGTAAGATGCTGAGTAATCAATTCAGCCGCTAAACGATTTCCAGAGATATTCCAGTGGGTATCATTGGGTTTATAGAGGCGGGTTTGTTGAGAAGCAGCCTTAAAATAAGGTAATAAATCCAAATAATCAATATTAGCTTGTTGTAATTGTTCTGTTAACATTCGGTTGGGGAGTTCAAAGTCTAATAAATTCTCATTCTTAGGATCAAACACTTGTTTGACTTGTTTTTGAAGTTGGGAATTGACTTGAACTTCATCAGGAATGATCACAACCGTTAAAGGGATCTTTTGAGAATCACAAATTTGTTTAATTTTAAGTAAATCTTGAACTGCATCCTCTACAAAGCTTTTAAAAATACCGTCAGCAGGGTTTCTCACAAACATATTACTTTTATTTACAGTATCTTGGAGATATTTTTCATCATTAAATGTGGGTATATTATCATTATATTTAACCGTTGTTGGGTTCAGAACTTTACCTTTATAATTACTTTGAATCTTAATCAAAGATTTAATTAAAGCAATCACATAGGATTTTTCCTCAGTTCTCAGGTTAGCGGTCATATAATTATCTAAAAAATCATTACCAATATAGAAAAATACAATCACTCGATCTGGGTTGAGTTTTAATCCTTCATTGACTAAAATTGATAAATAATCCCTTGGCCCCATTCCGGGTATTCCCATATTAATCACTTCTGTTTTTTGACCGGACTGGTTTAATTTTTCCTCTAAAAGCGTCAAATAATTATATTGATAGGGAACAACACCATAAGCAA
This sequence comes from Planktothrix sp. FACHB-1365, assembly GCF_014697575.1. Classification (GTDB taxonomy): domain Bacteria; phylum Cyanobacteriota; class Cyanobacteriia; order Cyanobacteriales; family Microcoleaceae; genus Planktothrix. The sequence goes on from NZ_JACJSC010000029.1 coordinate 66,936, forward strand.
AGGAATCTCCTATCCCTAAAATTCGATAAATTCCCGCAGGTTTTTCAACGGTAAATTCAACGTCTTTAAAACCTTGGGAATTTAACTTAAAGTCATAGTCGGGGGCGTTAGGTTTTCCGCGAAACCGATTATAGGAGGAATCATAAAACACAAAACTGGGATTAATTTTATTATAAATTCTTAAGGTTATTTCGGACATTACAAAGGTAATTAAGGCAATTAAGGCGGTTTGTCCGAGAATTTTACTAAAAGCTTTGAGTTTAAGTTTTTGCATTTTAAATTTTTTCCGAGGAAGGAGGTAAACGTTTAAAAAATTGTTGAGTTTTTTCTAATAACTGATTAAATAGGATATTCGCAGCAAGTTGATTTCCGGCTGTATTCCAGTGAGGTTCCTGTAACAGATATAAAGGACGCTGTTTTTGTTCCGCTTGAAATTGCGGTAAGAAATCAAGATAAGCAATTTGTTGTGTTTTAAGATAAGGAATCAGAAGATTTTGCATACAGATGGGATCATAATTTTTTAAATTTAATTCATATTTTTGGGTGAGTTGATTTAATAACTGAGGGTTGACTTGAAATTCATCGGGATAAATGGCAACGATAAATTGAATATTTTGCTGTTTTAACAGCTTGTTCATTTCATCAATGCTTTGGAAAATATAGTTAATATTATCATTCCAGGTTCCATTTTGCAAATCTTTGCGTTTACAAAAGTCTAAGCGAGTTTTTTCCGTATCCAGAAAGGTTTCTAAGGATAAAATACCCGGAGATTTTTCTGGGGGAGATGAATTAGAAACGAATTGAAATTGATAGGGAGAGAAAGATGGAATAACAGATTGTTGTTTGGCTTTGGATGCTTCTTGAAAAACTTTATATTTTTGTTGAAGAAACAGGAGGAAACGAGATTGATTAATAATGGGATAACCCAAGATTTTTAATTCTTTGCGTTTATCAATATCAATATAAATATCATTAACAATAATCCGTTTACGGTTAGGGTCAGCATCAATAAAATCATTTCCGACAAAAAACCCTAAAACGACTAAATCAGGATGATATTGTAAAGCATATTTTTTTAATAACGCTAACTGTTCTCCCGTATGGGTTCCGGGGTATCCTGCATTAATCACTTCAACATTAGGTTTTTGATAATAGCGTTCAAATTTTTTTTCTAATAACGCCGTATAATTTCCGTCTTGTCCTCCCGCCCAGTTAAAAGAATCACTCAGAATTAAAATTCGATAGTTTCCGGGTTGTTTTTGTAGGGGATAATCTCGATCATTAAAGCCAAATTGATTATTACCATTCGCATAGGGACGAATTTTAAACCCTAAATCTGGATCATATTGATATAGTCCTTGAGATAAATAAGGTTCAAGGACAATCATTAACACTTCTACTAAAAATAAGGGTAAGATTGTCCAACAAAATAACAATAGTAAGCTTTGGCGGAGGGATTTTAAACGCAATTGGGAGAACTTTTTAAACATGAATCAAAAGGAAATGGAAATGAGCGATCGCAAACATCCTAAACCCAGTTTATAACGTTTAACCTTCTTCGGGTTCAAGAGCAGAAGCGGGGTAATTTTCAGGGTCAGGTAAAGGGACAATTAACACTTTATCGACTCGGTTTCCATCCATATCCATAACTTCAATCCGAAGATTTTGCCATTCAAAATGATCCGCCGCCGTTGGAATACGCCCTAAATGGGTAATGACAAAACCGGCTACGGTGTGATAATTTCCTTCTGATTCTTCTAATAAATGTTCTAAATTGAATAACTCCAAAAATTCCTCAACGGGTAACATTCCATCCAACAACCAAGACCCATCTTCTCGTTGAACTTTCTGGGGTTCTTCGGGATTTTCCCAAGACGGAATATCCCCGACTAACTCCATTAAAATATCATTTAACGTAACTAAGCCTTGAATCACCCCATATTCATCGACCACCAACGCAAAATGGGTTTCTCCCTGTTTAAATAATTCTAAAATTTTTAAAACCGATGTAGTTTCCGGTACAAATAACGGACGACGTAAATTAGCCGTTAAATCTAAGGGTTGACCCGATAAAGATTGGGTTAATAAATCCGTGACTTTAATAAACCCGACAACATGATCTAAATCTTCTTGACAAACCAAAATCCGAGTATAAGAACTTTCGGAAATACTTTGACGATTTTCTTCAACTGGATCATCAATATCAATCCAAAAAATCTCCGGGCGAGGCGTCATTAAAGTTCGCACTTGGCGATCGCCTAATTCAAACACCCGTCCGACAATATTTTGTTCAGCTTCCTCAACAATTCCTGATTTTGTTCCTTGTTCAATTAGAATTTTAATTTCTTCTTCGGTGACTTCTGGATCTGTCGAGGTATGACTGCCTAAAAACCGAACAATTAATTCTGTAGACGCACTCAACAAATGAACAATAGGGGAACTGACGCGAGATAACCAACGCATAGGAATAGAAACGGTTGTTGCTATTAATTCAGGAGAATTCAGAGCCAACCGTTTAGGAACTAATTCCCCTACAATTAATGATAAATAGGTAATCGTAATAACGACAACGGTAAAACTAATGGCATTGCTGTAGGGTGCTAAAATTGGAATTTGCTTGAGTTGGGTATCTAATCGAGCCGAAATTGCCGCCCCTCCAAAGGCACCTGCTAAAATTCCAATTAAGGTAATTCCTACTTGCACCGTTGAGAGGAAACGATTCGGAGAGTTTGCTAATTCTAAAGCGACTTTTGCTTTTTTATTGCCTTGATTGGCTAACTGTTGTAACCGCACTTTACGGGAAGAAACAATCGCCATTTCGGACATCGCAAAAATACCATTGGCGAAAATCAGCAGAACAACAATCAAAATTTCTTGGAACACAGATGACATTTTAGGGTGAGGATAGGACAATAAAAGATTAGAATAACCGATCACATCTCAATGTGACGATCCTAAACCCCAAAGGTCAGATTGTGTCATCTGTGTTTAGGGGGGAAAATAATCTAACTTCTTTCGAGATCGAATCTTCTCGAATTCCTTAAAATAAGAGAACGACTGTTGTAGAGACGCGCCACGGCGCGTCTGTACACCGGGCTATGATCTGTTCCCTGTTCCCTGTTCCCTCCTCTATATGACATTTTCCTCTATCGTGCGTGCATTAGGACGATCGCCTCTAACGGCTGAACTCCTCAACAAACTGAATAAATTTCAATCCCTCTATCTCAACGGTATTCCTCGGCTTCCCAAGGGGTTAGTCGCGTCTACTTTAGCCCAGGAGTCGGGATTAAATTTATTGGTTGTTACCGCCACCTTAGAGGAAGCTGGACGCTGGGCGGCGCAACTAGAGGCTATGGGATGGACAACGGTTCACTTTTACCCCACGTCCGAGGCGTCCCCCTACGAGTCGGTGTCTTCTGAAGAAATGACCTGGGGACAAATGCAAGTGTTAGCCGACTTAGCGGGACGACTCCAAAACCCCGGTTCTCCCGTTGCGGTGGTCGCCACAGAACGCAGTTTACAACCCCATTTACCCCCCGTTGAGGTCTTTCAACCTTATTGTTTAACGCTGTATCGAGGGATGACGTTTGAAGGAAAAACCCTGGATCAACAGTTGGCTAAATTAGGCTATGAACGGGTAGCCACCGTCGAAACCGAAGGACAATGGAGTCGGCGCGGGGATATTGTTGATATTTTTCCCGTCGCGTCTGAATTACCCGTGCGTTTAGAATGGTTTGGAGATGAATTAGAACAAATTCGAGAACTCGATCCGACTACCCAAAGATCGTTAGATAAAATCGAAAGTTTGATTCTTACCCCGACGAATTTTGATGTCATGATTCAGGGGAATTTACCGGAAGCAGAAACCTTAATTACAGAAGTTGTTCCCCCAACTCCGACACCGGAATTTCAACTGGATAATGCTAATTATAAACCGCCAAAATCCTATCATCCATTACTGGGGTTAGCCTTTGAAAAACCGGCTTCTTTATTAGATTATTTAACGGATACCACTTTAATTGTTATTGATGAACTCGATCAATGTTGTGCCCATAGCGATCGCTGGTTAGAACATATTGAAGAACAATGGCAAACCTTACCTCAAAAACTGCCAAAAATTCACCGTTCGTTTACAGATTCTCTCCAAGAAATTGAAGGGTTTGACAAATTATATTTATCCGAATTAGCAGATTATCAACCCACTCTAATTAATATTACCGATGTTCCCAGTTTAAATTTATCTTCCCGTCCCGTACCTGCCACCCCCCATCAATTTGCTAAACTTGCTGAACTCATTCGTCACGAACGACAACGACATTTTGCTATTTTTCTTGTTTCTGCTCAACCAAGTCGATCCGTTGCACTGTTATCTGAACATGATTGTCCGTCTAAATTTATTCCTAACCCCCGTGATTATCCGGCTATTGATAACTTAATTAAAAATACTCCTGTTGCTTTAAAATATACGGGATTAGCAGAATTAGAAGGCTTTATTTTACCGACATTTCGATTAGTTTTAATCACTGACCGAGAATTTTATGGGCAACATTCCCTCGCCACTCCCAGTTATATTAGAAAACGACGTCGGGCAACCTCTAAACAAGTTGACTTAAATAAACTAAGACCCGGTGATTTTGTGGTTCACCGTCAACATGGCGTCGGAAAATTTATTAAATTAGAAAGCTTAGTGATTAATAATGAAACCCGTGAATATTTAGTGTTACAATATGAAGATGGAACCTTACGGGTTGCCGCCGATCAAGTCGGAAGTTTATCACGGTTTAGAAGTGCAGGGGGGAAAGTTCCTCAACTGAATAAACTCACCGGACAAGCGTGGGAAAAAACCAAGGAAAAAGTCAAAAAATCCTTAAAGAAATTAGCCGTCGATTTATTAAAATTATACGCCCAACGTGCCCAACAAACGGGTTATGCGTTCCCCCTGGATATGCCTTGGCAACAGGAACTCGAAGACTCCTTTTCCTATCAACCGACTCCCGATCAAATTAAATCCACCCAAGACGTTAAACGGGATATGGAAAGCGATCGCCCGATGGATCGTTTAGTCTGTGGAGATGTGGGATTTGGCAAAACCGAAGTGGCAATTCGAGCTATTTTTAAAGCGGCTACGGCTGGAAAACAGGTGGCATTATTAGCCCCGACAACAATTTTAACTCAACAACATTATCATACCTTAAAAGAACGATTTGCCCCCTATCCCATTGAAGTTGCCTTACTCAATCGTTTTCGCACCACATCGGAAAAACAAGAGATTTTAAAACGATTAGCAACGGGGGAAATTGATGTAATTGTCGGAACTCAAGCGTTACTCGGAAAAAGCGTTCATTTTAAAGATTTAGGGTTATTAGTGGTTGATGAAGAACAACGATTTGGAGTGAATCAGAAGGAAAAAATTAAAACCTTAAAAACCCATGTAGATGTGTTAACCTTAACTGCAACTCCCATTCCTCGAACGTTATATATGGCATTATCGGGAATTCGAGAAATGAGTTTAATTACCACTCCACCGCCCTCCCGTCGTCCCATTCAAACCCATTTAGCACCGTTAAATTTAGAAACCGTAAGAACAGCTATTCGTCAAGAATTAGATCGAGGGGGACAGGTGTTTTATGTTGTGCCTAGAATTGAAGGAATTGAAGAAAAATCTGCCCAAATTCGTGAGATGATTCCTGGGGTGAGATTAGCGATCGCGCACGGACAAATTGATGCTTCTGAATTAGAATCGATTATGTTAACTTTTAGTTCTGGGGAAGCAGATGTTTTAGTATGTACCACGATTATTGAATCCGGCTTAGATATTCCTAGAGTGAATACCATTTTAGTTGAAGACGCTCACCGTTTTGGGTTGGCTCAATTGTATCAATTAAGAGGTCGGGTTGGACGTTCAGGAGTACAAGCTCACGCTTGGTTATTCTATCCCACCACCGCCGATGGACGGGTTAATTTAACTGATGATGCTCGTAAAAGATTAAGAGCGATTCAAGAATTTGCTCAGTTAGGATCGGGTTATCAATTAGCGATGCGAGACTTAGAAATTCGGGGTGCAGGTGATATTTTAGGCGCGGAACAATCCGGTCAAATGGATGTCGTCGGGTTTGATCTTTATAGTGAAATGTTACAGGAAGCGATTCAAGAAGTCAAAGGTCAAGAAATCCCGCAGGTTGATGATACTCAAATTGACTTAAGTTTAACCGCTTTTATTCCTTCTGATTATATCCCCGATTTAGATCAAAAAGTTAGTGCTTATCGGTCAGTGGCGGCTTGTCAAAGTCGAGATGAATTATCTCGAATTGAAGAAGATTGGTGCGATCGTTATGGCCCCATTCCGACTCCAGCCCGTCAATTAATTAGAATTATGGAACTTAAACAAATTGCCAAGAAATTAGGCTTTTCTCGCATTAAACCCGACGGTCAACAACATATCTTATTAGAAACTCCGATGGAGGAACCCGCCTGGAATTTATTAAAAGCCAATTTATCAGAACATTTACATCCTCGATTTGTGTATAGTAAAGGTAAAGTTACTGTTCGGGGATTAGCCGCCGTCAGCGCCGATAAGCAGTTAGAATCTTTGGTGAGTTGGTTAGCTCAAATGCAAACGGCTTTACCGGAGAATTCTGTTGTTTAAACTATTCCAATTTTCAGAAGGATTAAAAAACTATGAACATGAAAGAATTGTTAATTCAGGAAGTAGAAAAAAGTCCCGATTTTATTTTACAAGAAGTTTGGGATTTTCTACAATTTCTTAATGCTAAATATCAGCAAGACAAGTTAGAAACGAGTCTGGTGAGTGAATCTTCTTTACAAAAAGATTGGTTACAGCCAGAGGAGGATGAAGCATGGCAGAAATATTTGTAATGATTCAGCAATAATTTTTGATATGGATTTAAAAAATACAATGATTGATCAAAACTCAACCCAAACATTTAACCCCTGGAATTATAAACCTTGGTGGTGTCAACCTTGGTCTATTCTATTAACTGGAATCACCTTAATTTTAGGAAGTTGGTTTCTATTCCATATTATTTGGATTACGATTTTAGTCGCTATTCCCCTATTAGTTTGGATGGGATTTTTTCTATTGATATGGCCGAAGTTAATGGCGGAGGTTTATGCTCAGGAGTCTTTAAGCAATAAAGATTAAGTGATTAAAACCATGAATCAAGAAGATCAAGAACAATATTTTGTGGTCTGTGTTAATAACCAAGATTATCCTGCTTCCTTAGAAGTGAAAAAGATTTATCAATTTATTCCTGATGAACAAGCAACTCATCATCAAATGATTCGTGTTATTGATGAATCGAATGAAGATTATCTTTATCCAGCAGATTACTTTGTTGTAATTCAGTTACCTCAATCTGTTAAACAACTATTTTTTATCAGTTAATTAAGGGTTCAGAATCATGAAACTGCCTTATACAATTGTTATTTTATGGTCTGATGAAGATCATTGTTATTTAGTCCATCTTCCTGAATTTTCAACTCAACAATTTCATACACACGGAGAAACCTATGAAGAAGCATTAAAAAATGCTCAAGAAGTGTTAGAACTTTTAATAGAAGATTACGAAGCAGACGGAAAAACTTTACCTATTCCTAAGATGATAGAGCAAACTTTTCAGTTAGCTTAAAGGTTAAAAACTTTGAATATCATCATGAGTGTAAAAAAGTGAAGAGTTTTAAAGGTTATTGGCTAATAAGTGACACCTGCAACCTGAGTCAATTTAATAAAACTTCTGCTAAATATTCATATTGAGATAAATGATTATAAATTTGGGCAGAAATTCTGATTAAAGGTTGATTGTCATCATCCCAAGGCATAATTGGGACTTCGATTTTATGTTCTTGCCAAAGTTTTTGATTCAAATCGGAGAAACTTTGCCATCTTTTTCCTAATGGTAAAACCGCCATTGAACCGATTAGATGATTAGGACAAGGTAAAGGAATTTCTAATTTTTCTGATAGTAATTTTCGAGCATTTACCGCTAAATTATGATTGGTTTTGATTAATTCTGACCATCCTCCGGGTAACAGAGAACCCATAAAATCAATCGCTTTAGGAATCGATAAATAAGCACTGGGATCAGGGGTTCCTGTCCAGTCAAATTCTAATAAAAATCGAGAGCGATCGCTACGGGTAGAATTAGCTCCATGACTAATAGTAAGGGGACGAATCAACCCTTGTTTATCTTGTTGTACTGCTAAAAACGCGGCTCCTTTGGGTGCAGATAACCATTTATGGCAATTTCCTGTATAGTAAGTTGCTCCAATTTCTTGTAAATTTAAAGCTAACATTCCGGGTGCATGGGCTCCATCGATTAGGGTGTCTATTCCTAAATGATTTAATTTTTGAATAATTTCTTGAATCGGAAAAATTAACCCCGTTTGACTGGTAATATGATCAATTAATACTAATTTTGTGCGAGGAGAAACCTTTGCCATTACTGCTTCAATAATTTGTTGAGATGAAGTGATAAAAAAAGGAATATCTGCTATAATAATTTTAGCTCCTGTGCGAGTTGCAACAAAATCTAAGACATTGCGACAGGCATTATATTCATGATTGGTGGTGAGGAGTTCATCTTGTTCTGAAAAAGAAAGCGATCGCAAAACCGTATTGATCCCTGTTGTTGCATTCGGAACAAAGACCAAATCTTCAGAATTTGCCCCTACAAAATCAGCTAACTGTTGTCTAGCCTGATCCAGTAACGTTTCATATTCTCGGACAAAAAAATGAAAAGGTTGCTGTTCAAGTTGTTGTCGAAATTGATATTGAGCGTCTAAAATTGGAATCGGACAAGCACCAAAAGCACCATGATTCAGAAAAGTTACCTCTGGATCAAACATCCAATAGCGATGAAAAGCAGAATATTCAGGTTTAGTCTGTGAAGGATTATCTTTCATGTCCGATAATATTAAGAGCTACAATAATCTTAAATCAATCTTGAGCTAATTTATTTTGAACCACTGTTTCAGAATCCTTGTAAATTAGGAAGAAAGTATGCTTTCCTTAAGTCAATGGTAATGGCCAGCTTTTTCCGGTTCTGGCGACATCTCAAATGGGTAAAGTGGGAACCTTGTTCAGTTCACACCCATTTAGTAAAACTGATTGCTGACAGTGCTGATTGCGTCGCTGATCTATTAATTGCCTTGTTTCCTATCCTAATCAAAGGACTCAAAAGGATTCATCGGCGAATGATGCGTTTTTGCTGTTTTTTTCTGTATTTGAATCGCAGAACCTTCAAACAGCTAATTCAAGCCAGCCTAGAACAACGATTACCAGGTTTTGCGGCGGAAATGGCTTATCATGCTACCCTCGCTTTATTTCCAGCCGTATTAGCTTTATTAATTGCCATTAGTTCATTTCAATTAGTACAAACTGAACTCTATCAAATGGCAATCTTACTGAGTCAGATTGTCCCGGAAGAGGTACAGGATTTAATTGGAAATGGCATTAAGCAATTATCCCTCACGCCGAGTTCTAGTTTACTCTCGTTTAGTTTTCTGGTTTCTTTGTGGATTTTTTCAGGTGTTATTGGTGCAGCGATGGACGCATTAAATCATATTCATCGCGTTAAAAAGGATCATCTTCGACCTTTTTGGAAAAATAAATTAATTGCCTTAGCTTTAGCATTAGGTACTCTATTATTATTAATTTCAGCATCAGCATTAGTCTTAATTAGTGACTTTATTGTTGAAGGAATGGCTCGGCAAAGTTGTATGCTTGAGACGGTTGGTAATTGTGCTTTAGAGGATTTGGCAATTTGTATGACCAAACCTCCCGTACAAAGTTGTTTATTAGAATCAACTTTATTAGAAACCTGGAAACAATTTCGCTGGCCGATAACGTTAGGAATTGTTTCCACAAACTATGCGTTTATTTATCGTTATGCACCCAGTTACCGAGAACCCGGAACTCCGTTGATGCCGGGAGCGATTTTAGCGGCTGTATTTTGGGCATTTGTGTCTAATTTATTTCGCTGGTATGTTTACCATTTTGGTAATTTTAATATTACCTATGGCACAATTGGCGGTTTCGTTGTCTTATTACTTTGGCTGCAAATCAGTTCATTGATTATGTTGATTGGTGCTCAACTTAATGTTATTGTGGGAGATGCCATGAACACTAACTCTTAAGCAATGAATCAAGCTCTAACATTACAAACCATTGCTGAACAAGTTCAAGAATTACTGCAAGCTGAAACGGTTGTTGTTATGCTGGCAGAATCTTCTGGTGAGCAAGTTTATCATGCAGCAGCCGTAGGAAAATATGCAGCAGATATTGTGGGAAAACGCGGAGATGCAGCGACATCCGGTTTACCGGGAATAGTGTTTAAAGGTTCATGTCCTGTTTTAGTCGAAAATACCAAGGGAGATCTTCGAGTTCGCCAAGATACTGCACAAGCCTGGGGAATTAAGAGTGCTTTAGCAACCCACATTCCGCAGATAGGAGTCAAATTTCCCACTAATTCTAAAAAATTGAAATGGGTTTAAAATTTTTGATGAACTTCCGAGGCTTTACTATCAAATTGTATAGCTAGTTAACCGTTATTTAACTA
>NZ_JACJSC010000030.1 GCF_014697575.1 Planktothrix sp. FACHB-1365
ATGGTTTAGGAACATTAAATTATCAATGGCAAGAGTCAGCCGATAATGGAGTCACCTGGACAGATATTAGTGGAGCGACTAATAATACTTTTGCCTTATCTCAAACCCAAGTGGGGAAAAAGGTACAGGTAAAAGTGAGTTATACTGACCTATTAGGAACAGCAGAAATAGTTAATAGTAGTCCGACTTCTGTGGTTTCTGGGCTTTTGAATAATGCTCCTACAGGTAATGTTAGTATTACGGGAACACCGGAACAAAACCAAACCTTAACTGCAACCAATACCTTAGCAGATGCAGATGGTTTAGGAACATTAAATTATCAATGGCAAGAGTCAGCAGATAATGGAGTTACTTGGACTAATATTAGTGGAGCGACTAATGATACTTTCACCTTATCTCAAACCCAAGTGGGGAAAAAGGTACAGGTCAAAGTTAGTTATACTGACCTATTAGGAACAGCAGAAATAGTTAATAGTAGTCCGACTTCTGTGGTTTCTGGACTTTTGAATAATGCTCCTACAGGTAATGTTAGTATTACAGGAACAGCAACACAAAACCAAATTTTAACTGCAACCAATACCTTAGCAGATGTTGATGGTTTAGGAACGTTTAATTATCAATGGCAACAGTCAGCCGATAATGGAGTTACTTGGACTAATATTAGTGGAGCGACTAATGATACTTTCACCTTATCTCAAGCACAAGTTGGGAAAAAGGTACAAGTCAAAGTGAGTTATACCGATGGACTAGGGACACAAGAAACTGTTAATAGTTCACCCACAAATACCGTTACTAACGTTAACGACTTACCGACAGGGAATGTTAGTATTACGGGTACACCTGAACAAAACCAAACCTTAACCGCCACAAATACCTTAGCAGATGTTGATGGTTTAGGAACATTAAATTATCAATGGCAAGAGTCATCTGATAATGGAGTTACTTGGACTAATATTAGTGGAGCGACTAATAATACTTTGACCTTATCTCAAGCACAAGTTGGGAAAAAGGTACAAGTAAAAGTTAGTTATACTGACCTATTAGGAACAGCAGAAACAGTTAATAGTAGTCCGAGTTCTGTGGTTTCTGGACTTTTGAATAATGCTCCTACAGGAACAGTTAATATTACAGGAACAGCAACCCAAAACCAAATTTTAACTGCAACCAATACCTTAGCGGATATTGATGGTTTAGGAACATTAAATTATCAATGGCAAGAGTCATCTGATAATGGAGTGACTTGGACAGATATTAGTGGAGCGACTAATAATACTTTCACCTTATCTCAAGCACAAGTGGGGAAAACGGTACAGGTAAAAATTAGTTATACTGACCTATTAGGAACAGCAGAAACTGTTAATAGTAGTCCGACTTCTGTGGTTTCTGCGCTTTTGAATAATGCTCCTACAGGAACAGTTAATATTACAGGGACAGCGACACAAAATCAAATTTTAACTGCAACGAATACCTTAGCGGATGTTGATGGTTTAGGAACATTAAATTATCAATGGCAAGAGTCAGCAGATAATGGAGTCACCTGGACTAATATTAATGGAGCGACTAATAATACTTTCACCTTATCTCAAGCGCAAGTTGGGAAAAAGGTACAAGCAAAAGTTAGTTATACTGATGGACTAGGAACAGCAGAAACGGTTAATAGTTCACCCACAAATACCGTTACTAATATTAACGACTTACCCACTGGAACAGTTAATATTACGGGGACAGCAACTCAAAATCAAACCTTAACCGCCACCAATACCTTAGCAGATGCGGATGGTTTAGGAACGTTTAATTATCAATGGCAAGAGTCAGCCGATAATGGAGTTACCTGGACAGATATTAGTGGAGCGACTAATAATACTTTGACCTTATCTCAAGTGCAAGTTGGGAAAACGGTACAGGTAAAAATTAGTTATACTGACCTATTAGGAACAGCAGAAACTGTTAATAGTAGTTCGACTTCTGTGGTTTCTGGACTTTTGAATAATGCTCCTACAGGGAATGTTAGTATTACGGGTACACCTGAACAAAACCAAACCTTAACCGCCACAAATACCTTAGCGGATGTGGATGGTTTAGGAACATTAAATTATCAATGGCAAGAGTCAGCCGATAATGGAGTCACCTGGACTGATATTAGTGGAGCGACTAATAATACTTTTGCCTTATCTCAAGCACAAGTGGGGAAAACGGTACAGGTAAAAGTTAGTTATACTGACCTATTAGGGACAGCAGAAACGGTTAATAGTAGTCCGACTTCTGTGGTTTCTGGACTTTTGAATAATGCTCCTACAGGGAATGTTAGTATTACGGGTACACCTGAACAAAACCAAACCTTAACCGCCACAAATACCTTAGCGGATGTGGATGGTTTAGGAACATTAAATTATCAATGGCAAGAGTCAGCCGATAATGGAGTCACCTGGACTGATATTAGTGGAGCGACTAATAATACTTTTGCCTTATCTCAAGCACAAGTGGGGAAAACGGTACAGGTAAAAGTTAGTTATACTGACCTATTAGGGACACCAGAAACGGTTAATAGTAGTCCGACTTCTGTGGTTTCTGGACTTTTGAATAATGCTCCTACAGGGAATGTTAATATTACGGGTACAGCCGAACAAAATCAAACCTTAACCGCCACTAATACCTTAGCGGATGTTGATGGTTTGGGAACGTTTAATTATCAATGGCAAGAGTCAGCAGATAATGGAATTACTTGGACTAATATTAGTGGAGCGACTAATAATACTTTCACCTTATCTCAAACACAAGTGGGGAAAAAGGTACAGGTAAAAGTTAGTTATACCGATAAACTAGGAACAGCAGAAACGGTTAATAGTAACTCCACAGCTACCGTTACTAATATTAACGACGCTCCTACAGGAACAGTTAATATTACAGGAACACCTGAACAAAACCAAATTTTAACCGCCACCAATACTTTAGCGGATGCGGATGGTTTAGGAACATTAAATTATCAATGGCAAGAGTCTGCCGATAATGGAGTGACTTGGACTGATATTAATGGAGTGACTAATAATACTTTCACCTTATCTCAAGCACAAGTTGGGAAAAAGGTACAAGCAAAAGTAAGTTATACTGACCTATTAGGAACACAAGAAACCGTTAATAGTAGTCCAACTTCTGTGGTGGCTGCACTTTTGAATAATGCTCCTACAGGAACAGTTAATATTACGGGTACACCCGAACAAAACCAAATTTTAACCGCAACTGATAACTTAGAAGATGCGGATGGTTTCTTAGAATACTTAAATTATCAATGGCAAGAGTCATCTGATAATGGGGTCAACTGGACTAATATTAATGGAGCGACTAATAATACTTTTACCTTATCTCAAGCACAAGTTGGGAAAAAGGTACAAGCAAAAGTTAGTTATACCGATGGACTAGAGACAATAGAAACTGTTAATAGTAGTCCGACTTCTGTTGTTACTAATGTTAATGATGCTCCTACAGGAACAGTTAATATTACGGGTACAGTGACCCAAAATCAAAAAAGTTTAACCGTCACAGAAAATACCTTAGCGGATGCGGATGGTTTAGGTACTTTTAATTATCAATGGCAAGAGTCCGCCGATAATGGAGTGACTTGGACAGATATTAGTGGAGCGACGAATAATACTTTGATCTTATCTCAAGCCCAAGTGGGGAAAAAGGTACAGGTCAAAGTAAGTTATACCGATGGACTAGGGACACCAGAAACCGTTTATAGTAACTCAACCAATGCAGTTCTTTTGGATAATATTATCGTCACCCAAGCTTTAGATAACGGCAAGGGAGATACCCAAGGAACCCTGAGTTGGGCGATAGACCTAGCTAATAAAACCCCTGGAGCCGATACTATCAAACTGAACACCGATGTGCGTCTGAATTTTGGCAGTGATGTGATTCGGATGTGGAGTTTGATTAATAGCGATATGACCATTGATGGGCAAGGATATACCATCAATGGGGATAACAATAATAATGGTAAAGCGGATAAAGATGACCGTCCCATCTTCTTCGTCTATGGGGGGAAACCGGAACACACTGATAAGGGAGTTAATGGATTTCTCGATGTCACGTTTAAGAACCTGACCCTGAAAAACGCAGTTGCTAAGGGAGGCGATGGCTTGAACTCCGGCGGCGGTGCTGGGATGGGCGGGGCACTGTTTATTTATCAAGGGAATATCACGGTTGATGGGGTGAAGTTTGAGGGGAATCAGGCTATAGGGGGTAATGACACAGGAGGCTATGACCAGTTTAGTGGTGGTATTGGGTTGCAGAATATAGCAGCTAATAATGGCGGCTTCGGCAGCGGTGGCCAAAGTAGCCAAGGTGGCCAAGATAGCCCAGGTGGCCCAGGTGGCTTCGGTGGCGGCGGTGGCAGAGGTGGCTACGGTGGCGACGGTGGTGGCAAAGGTGGCTACGGTGGCAACGGTGGCAACGGTGGCCCAGGTGGCTTCGGTGGCGGCGGTGGCAGAGGTGGCTACGGTGGCGACGGTCGCCAAGGTGGCTTCGACGGTGGCCAAGGTGGCCAAGGTGGCCAAGGTGGCTTCGGCGGTGGCGAAGGTGGCGAAGGTGGCAAAATTGGCAAAAGTACCAAAGTTAGCAAAGGTAACGACGTTAGCTACGGTGGCAAAGGTGGCAGCGGTGGCCCAGGTGGCGGCGGTGCAGGAATGGGAGGAGCTATCTTTATTCGGGATGGCAATCTTACCGTCACAGGGAGTTCTAGCTTTCAGAATAATTCTGCTGCGGGTGGACAGGGGCGTGAATCCCGGATATCCACTGATGATGGACAGGGACTCGGAGGAGCTATATTTGCCCTTTCCCAAGCCGCAATAGAGCAGCAAAAGAAAATCAATGGCCAAGGTTTACCCACCGCACCCCCAACCGTCACCATTAGCACCGATACCACCTTTGCAGGCAACTTAGCCGCCAATGCAGACACCTATACCCAAGACTTTCAAGGAACCAACCTTAACACTGATGCTGTGTTCAGTGGCGATATTAAAGTTGCCACCCCCGCAGCTATCTCCAAAACCATCCAAGCCAAAGCTTTAGATGGCCCCATCTCTGGAGCCACAGCCTTCCTAGACACCAACTTCAACCGCACCCAAGATAGCGATGAACCTGGTGCAACCACCGATGCTGCGGGTAACTTCACCCTGGAGATTGCGGGTAACTTCGACCTCAACAGCAATGGCACTCTCGACTTCGATGAAGGGGAATATGTGGTCGTCGGCGGCACCGATGCCATTACCGGACAAGCCTTTACGGGTACATTGCGGGCACTTCCCGATTCTACGGTCGTTACCCCTCTAACCACTTTGATTTCTGCCCTCGTCGATACAGGACTCACCCCAGAAGCATCCGAAACCCAAGTCAAAACCGCTTTAGGACTGCCCAGCACCATTAATTTAGCTACCTTTGACCCCATCGCAGCAGCCCAAGCGGGTTCTCCTGAAGGCAAAGCGGTGTTAGCGGCACAGGTGGCAGTGCAAACTCTGATTAGCCAAATCAGTAACTCCCTGCAAACGGTTATCGGTGTTAGCAGTAATGGCTTAGATGCTCTGGTGACGGGGAATCTAGCCCAACTCCTGCAAAGTGGCAGTTTCAATCTCAGTGATAGCAACGCAATTCAAACTTTGATTACTAACACAGTTAGTAATATAAACAATTTGTTAGCAGAGGTAGACCCAGCAGACAATACTATTAACCTAGAGGCGATTACCACCAATGCGGCTCAATTATCCCAAGTGATTGCCGCCAGCAACCAGCAAATTCTCACCGCCACCACCACGGATGGCATCTTCCAAGCCCAAAAAGTCGCTCAAACCAGCGTCACAGAAGATTTAATCGCCGCCTTCAGTGGTACAAAATCCTTTGATGAAGTAGTAGCGGAGAATACCGGAGAAGCCTTAACCACTCAAATTGCCACCGCTACCATTGATACCTCTGTCATTGACCAACCCACAATAGACCCTAACAATCCAGACACAGGAGGAAACGTCATTGATAACGGTAATATTGACCCGAATCAGCAGGTGATTAATAGTACCGGAGTTAGCTCAACCAATCAACTGCGTCCCACAACTACTAACACCGCTACTCCCACCCCAACAACAACTAATCCCCCCTCCCTGAGCGACCCCATCGAACAGTTTATAGCTCAGAAAAATCTAACCTCCATTCCCACCAGTAACCCCCCCGATGACCTGCTCTTAGGAGATGAGCGTCCCAACTCCCTCAGTGGCGGTGTCGGTCAGGATACCTTACTTGGTTATGGTGAAGTCGATTTCCTCTCAGGAAATCAGGGTCAAGATGTGATTTATGGTTTCCTTGGAAACGACTTAATTTATGGTGGTAGCGATGAAGACTGGGTGGGAGGCGGTAAAGACAATGACCTGATTTTTGGAGGTTTAGGAAACGATACCCTCAGTGGTGATTTAGGCAATGATACGGTATTTGGAGAAACTGGAAACGATTTGTTAGTTGGTCATGCTGGAGATGATCTGTTGTCAGGAGGTTCAGGGAACGATAACCTTTATGGTGGCGACGATAACGATCTGATTCATGGCGGTCAAGGCGACGATTTTGTAGATGGAAGTAGCGGCAATGATTTAGTCACAGGAGATTTAGGCAATGATACCCTTAATGGTGGAGTCGGAACAGATTCCCTCATCGGGGGTCAAGGAGCCGATATCTTTATGTTAAATCCCGGTGAAAATGGCGATATCATCCTAGATTTTGTCGGAGGTGAAGATCTGTTAAAATTGACCCAAAATTATAATTTTAATCAGCTTACCATCCTGCAAGGGAGTGGAACTCAAGCCGGAAATACCTTGATTCAAGTCGCAGCTAATAATGAACTTTTAGCCACTTTAATCGGTGTTACTGCTAACTCAATTACCGCCAATTCTTTTACCCTTAATTAACGAATACATCTCGAAACCCGGTTTCTTCAAGACATCGGGTTTCTTTAACAATTTCTAACAACTTCAACAATGTTTTATGCTTCATCATCGTTACCTTTATTTAACCGGACTCCCTTGCTCTGGGATGTTTTTTGTCAGTCAACTGTTAGCTCAACATCCTGAAATTCATAGTGATTATTTGCGATCGCCTCTTTGTGATTTACTGCTGAACTTTCGCGATTTTTTGACCACTAACCCCGAATTAATTAACCAATTAAATCAAGACTTTCAGGGGACAATGGAGCGATCACTCTTAGGAATGAGAGGGTTTATCAACGGATGGTCTGAACCGATTTCTCAACCTTGGATTGTTGATTTTAATCCCCAATGGTTGGAGCATTTAGAGTTAGTTCATTTAATTGATCCTAATTTTAAAATGGTCGTTTTTGTCAGAGAATTAGGTCAAATCTATGGAGCAATAGAAACCCAACATCAAAAAACATTACTATTAGATTTTCCTGAAAAATTAGCCTCTCTTTCACGAGCAGAACGCGCTCAACAATTATTCATCCCTCCAGGGATTATCGGTTCAGGTCTCAAGGCTTTAGAACAAATCCAAGACTTAGAAATTAGTTTACAAGATCGGTTATTTTATGTCGTTTACGAGCATTTAATGACAAATCCTCAAGAAGTGTTAACAGAATTATTCACCTGGTTAAACCTCCAACCCATTACACCGAATTTAACCTTAATTCATTTTGAATTATCTAATTATTCTCAGTCTTTTGGTAAATATGTCGAAGAACCTTACAATCCCCATCAGCCATTAATTAATTATCCGCTACCCAAGCGTTTTGAAACCACAATTAAACAGAATTTTACTTGGTTTTATCAAACGTTTTACCCCGGTTTATTGTAATTCTCTATGTTTTGTTAACTGTTCCCTGCTATAACGCTATGACTTTAAATCCTCTCATTCTGCATCAAGGATGTTCTCTAACCCTCAAACGCACAACTCCAGATGATGCTGATTTTCTATTTGAAAAAATGTATTCTTGTTATGAGTTTATGCGTTTATTTCGTTTGAATGATACAGCAAAAACCGTAGAAGAAGTTAGAGAAAAATTAATCACAAGATCCCGTTTAACACCTGCTGAAAGTGGTTATTTAGAATGTTTAATGATTCATAAACATCATGGCATAATTGGAATTATTGCCGCCGCCGACTATAGCGCTCTCCATAAAAGGGCTGAACTGTTAATTGGAATTTTTGAAGAAAAATATCGTTCTATTTTCTATGGAATTGAGAGTTGTATATTAATGGGAGATTTAATTTTTAATGCCTATCATTTACATCGTTTTTATGCCTATAGTTATGGTTATAATCATCCCGCCCATACAGTTTTAACCAAAACAGGATTTCAATTAGAAGGCATCATGAAAGAACATTTATATGATCCTGTGAGTCAACAATATGTTGATCTGCACATTTATGGCATGAATGAAACTCAGATGCGACAAAATCCTCGGATTTCTCGTTTATCTAAACGATTAGTCGGACGTGATATTACCCAACCTTTAACAGCACCCCTTCCTCCTCCTGATGAATCAAAAATTCCGGGTCTGGGTCGTATTTCCCCATCAGAAAATCAACCTTATTTTGCTAAATCAGGAACACTTAAACGAATAAGTTCTTAATTGTTTTAGAGTGTTGTCGCAATTACCAACCTTAGATAGATTTTAATTCCACTCAATTTGACTAACATTAATAATGACGGATGAGTTCAAATGTCTTATGAGTGCTGAAATATCAACTGCTTGGGATAAGGTACAGGAGATGATTAATGATTTTATCATTCTCTTACCGAATCTTGTCTTAGCATTTATTGTTTTCTTTATTTTCTTGTTTATTGCTAGAACAATTAAACAGATGGTGAGACGTTTTACTCAAAATCGTCGCCATGCTCGTAATTTAGGGTTAGTTTTAGGACGATTAGCACAAGGAACAACAGTTCTGGTCGGTTTATTTATCGCATTATCGATTATTATTCCTTCTTTGAAAGCGGGAGATTTAGTTCAATTATTGGGTATTAGTGGGGTAGCAATTGGGTTCGCCTTTCGAGATATTTTACAGAATTTCTTGGCGGGTATTTTGATTTTATTAACTGAACCCTTCCAAATTAATGATCAAATTGTGTTTAAGGATTTTGAGGGAACTGTCGAAAATATTCAAACGAGAGCAACAACGATTAGAACCTATGATGGTCGTAGAATTGTGATTCCTAATTCAGAACTATTTACAAATTCAATTATCGTGAATACTGCCTTTGATAACCGTCGTTTAGAATACGATGTTGGTATTGGGTATGGAGATAATATTGAACAAGCAAGACGGTTAATATTAGAAGCTATGGGCGAAACGGAAGGGGTATTACAACAACCTGAACCTGATGCAATTGTTGTGGATTTAGCTGAAAGTACCGTCAATATTCGAGCACGTTGGTGGATTCAACCTCCCCGTCGAGCAGATGCTTTAGACTTACAAGATAAGGTGTTAACAGCGATTAAAAATAAGCTGGTTTCTCAGGGAATTGACTTAGCATTTCCGACTCAAGTTATTCTATTTCATGACCAAACTGAAGAAAATGATGGCAACCGTTCTCGACAACGGGAAGGATGGCCAGCCGGAAAAGGTGAAGTTCCCCAAACACGAAGTATTGGAGGTTCTTTACGAAAATTAATCGAATTACAATCTCAACAAAATGGCAATTCTAAAACAGAATAATATTTGATTGTAGGGGTTTGGTTTCCAAACCCTCTTATTCCCTGGGTTAATAAGGGCGAGGAAACCTCGCCCCTACGATTTCGTTAATTTGCTTTCTCTAAAGCTTGCTGAAGAACTTCTACCCCAGCACCCGGAAGATGAGCATTTTCACTAATATATCGTTTCCAAGCTTTTGTTCCCGGTTGTCCTGCAAATATCTCTAATAAATGGCGAGTAATACTATTTAATTTTACCCCTTTTTGTAACCAATATTCAATATAAGGATACATCGATTCTATGATTTCTCGGCGAGTCAGAGGGGGTGTTTTTTCTCCATAGATTTCTTGATCCACAGTAGCAAATAAATAGGGGTGATCATAAGCAGCCCGTCCTATCATAACTGCATCCACAAATTGCAATTGTTCTTTAACTTCTATTAAGGTTTTAAACCCCCCATTAATTTCAATCAATAAATGGGGGAATTCTTGTTTTAATTGATGTACTTCTTGATAGCGTAATGGGGGAATAGTGCGATTTTCTTTTGGACTTAAACCTTGTAACCACGCTTTACGAGCATGAACCGTAAACTGTTGACATCCGGCTTCAGAAACAATTCTAACAAAATCCGCCATATCTTCATAACTATCCCGGTCATCAATGCCAATTCGATGTTTAACGGTAACGGGTATTTGAACAACTTTTTGCATGGCTTCTATGGCTTGTGCAACTAATTCGGGTTGCGCCATTAAACAAGCCCCAAAATTGCCATTCTGAACCCGATCACTCGGACACCCAACGTTTAAATTAACCTGATCATATCCCCAATCTTCTGCTATTTTAGCGCAAGTCGCAAGATGATTCGGGTTATCTCCTCCTAACTGTAAAACTAAGGGTTTTTCTTCGGGAGAAAAGCTCAATAATTTTTCATGATCGCCATGCAAAATCGCTGCGGTTGTCACCATTTCAGTATAAAGTAACGTTCGCTTGGTGATTTGTCGCATAAAATAACGATAATGGCGATCGGTGCGATCCATCATGGGGGCAATACTGAGGGGATAGCTTTGATTTAAGGTTGAAATTGATCTCAGATTGTTCATGAAATTTAGGATTTTGTTGCTTTTAATTCTAAGGTTATTTTGATCTTTCCACTAACTGAAGTTGGAGGTTGCCAAGTTAACAGCGATCGCCGAATCTGATCAATAATGATCGCTTCTTTTTGATTATCATCTAAATCAAAATTAGAGTCAAGGTCATCAAAAATTGCCCGTTGGACATTACCTTGATCAACAATCATTTCAAAACTGATTTTTCCATTAATAGGAATTGGTAAATTTAACCCCTGTAAATAACGATTTAAGTGTTCTAAAAGGGTGCGATCGCTGATTCCTGTTACTTGAATGACTGCAATGGTAGAAGCGGTATTTCGAGCAGCATTTAGCCTTGTATCGAGTCTATCTGCACCTTGAAATGGAGAGGGTGCAGGCGCAAGTTCTGGGCTTCGTTGACTACTATAATTATTGTAACCCGATGCTGAACGCACTCGTCCAATAGCCATCGAAGTTGGAGATTGAACTTGAGGAGTTTCGGGAGTCCCAAAAATGCCCTCATAACTGACACCTTCGGGTAATTCTATCGGGACTTCAACGGTATGACGGGTTCCATTTGGATCAACTCGAACTTCTTCACTTACGGCTACAAATGCGGTATAATTTGATAGTAATTGATAGGATAAAGCGGTGCGTGTTACTGCGTCAACTCCTGATTTTGTTTCCCCAGAAAACATTTGATTCATCAGTTCTTTAATTTTAGCTCGTCCCCACAATTTAGCAATGGCAATATTACCAGATTCGTTCGTATTAACGGCTGGAAAATTAACAGGTAGGGTTTGTTCATAGCGATCGCCGTTGGCTGTTGTTCCTGTAATTCTTAATAACCCATTGCGTCGATCTAATTTACGTCCAAATAAGACTAAAGGTTGATTATCAAATAAATCTGATAAGGTGATGGGGTAAATTTCCGGTTTTAATCCTTCCCCTTGCCAACTGATTTCAATATCGGTTAAAATGGGATTATTAATCTGTTTAAAAAAGGTTTCGACGACGGTTTCGGTGGGTTCATCTTGACGAACAATCTGTACTGTTCCTCGTCCCATTTCTCCTAAACGATTTAATAAAAATCGATTAACTGAACTTCCCACCCCAAAACAATAAAACCGATTTCCGGGTTTAAGTTTATTTTGTACTTCTGCTATAACTTCCTGATCATTCCCAATATAACCATCAGTCAGTAAAACAATACTGCGTAACCGACCCGTTGGAGGAGAAGGGAAACGCATCACCGATTGAATTCCATTTAATAATTCTGTACCGCCATTCGCTTCTAATTGATTAATATAATTGAGTGCTTTTTCTCGGTTAGCAGGAGTATTTTCTAAGGGAGTTTCGGATAACGTATTCGTCGTATTTGCAAAATCAATAATGGTAAAGGTATCTTCAGCATTTAATCCTTGAATAAACCGTTTCATTAATTCTTTGGATTTTGTTAAGGGTTCACCTTCTTGGGAACCGGAAGTATCCATTAAAAAGATAACGTCTTTGGGAATAATTTGATTGGGATTATAACGAATTGCAGGTAACAGATAAGTAGCAAAATGTCCCCCCTGTTGATCAGCTTCTGTTAATACCGTTGCCCTTGTATTTTCTCCTGAAATTTGATATCTTAGAATTAGATCTTTATTCGGAATTTGATCCGAGTCATCTAAACGCACAAAAACTCGATTTCCTTGTTGTTGGGTAATAATTTTATGGGAAGTTGAACGAACATTTTCAATAGGAATCCCTGCATCAATTTCAAGATCTACTTGAATTTTATGCTCTGATTTTGTATTGGGATCAATAATAGGCGGTGTAATCCGATCTGCATCGGGGACTTGATTGGTATTGGGTTGATTTTTATCAATTAATTGACCCGGAATATAACGGGGGCCAACCACCATCGGAAACACAAATTCATAATCTCCCCCTTCAAATTTTAACTGATCAATATAGCGAATCGTTACGGATATTTGCTCACCTGGTTGAATATTGGCTACAGACTGAGTAAAAATATTATCTCGTTCCTGTTCTAATAAAGCTGCGGTGCGACCTTGATCTTTAGCGCGTTGATAGATTTCTCTCGCGCCTTCTTTGGTTTCAATTCTCGATTTTATCGTGCGATCGCCAATTTTAATCACCATTTGATCAACAGCGGCTTGATCAGGAAGGGGAAACACATAAATCGCTTCTAAAGGTTCTTTAAACGGATTTTCAAAGGTTTGAGAAACTTCTACCTCAGAAAGATTTCCTGAAATTTTAGCGTTAACCTGGGTTTTTTTGAGGGGAAAAACTTGAGTTTGAGTAGAAGATTGAACATATAATCCTCCTACAGGTTTCTCAGATAATTGTTGAGGAAGTTGTGCTAATTTTAACGTTGAAGATTGCTGTTCCAACTGTTGAACGGGACTCGCCAATGTGGGAGAAGTATTCCCGATAAAATTGAAACCGCTAAAAATCAGAATTCCCCAAGAAAGTCTTGCTAAAGTCAATAAAGAGTTCATGAATAAGACTGCCATTATTTAAGTTACAATATGAATCAGGTCTATAAACTAAGACCTAATAAGGATCATAAACGTTCCTGAGCTACATTACTTTTTAGCATTCAGAAGACTCCTGTAGGGACAGCTACAGCTTGCACCTACAATTCATGATTCTATCGTGTTTTGTCCTATATCCTTGCTCAAATTTAAAATTAAACTCTGGATCAGGTCAGTAAACCCCTATAATTGAAACTTAGGTTAGGAATAGAATTTCTATAGTACGTTTTCTCAGAATAAATTATTGATTTCCTATGCTTCACAACACTCTCCCTATTCGGATTTTTATAAGTACCGGAGAAGTTTCCGGTGATTTACAAGGATCACTGTTAATTGAAGCTTTATTCAGACAAGCTAAAAAGGCAGGAATATTAATAGAAATTATAGCATTAGGGGGAGAAAAAATGGCAGCCGCAGGAGCACTATTATTAGGGAATACCACAGGAATTGGTTCCGTTGGAATTTTAGAATCTATCCCCTATATTATCCCGACCTATTTGATGCAAAAACAAGTCAAACACTATTTAAAAGAGCATCCTCCTGATTTAGTGATTTTAATTGATTATATGGGGCCAAATATTGGGATAGGGAATTTTATTAAACATAACTTGCCAACAATTCCTATTTTTTATTATATTGCACCGCAGGAATGGGTTTGGTCAATCGGCTCTCGCAGTACAGCACAAATTGTTAAACTAACGCATCGTATTCTTGCCATTTTTCCTGAAGAAGCACGTTATTTTCAATCAAAAGGTGCGAAGGTGACATGGGTAGGTCATCCTTTATTAGATCGAATGAAAATGGCTCCAAGTCGTGAAGAATCTCGCCGAAAATTAGG
This sequence comes from Planktothrix sp. FACHB-1365, assembly GCF_014697575.1. Classification (GTDB taxonomy): domain Bacteria; phylum Cyanobacteriota; class Cyanobacteriia; order Cyanobacteriales; family Microcoleaceae; genus Planktothrix. The sequence continues at coordinate 14,157 of NZ_JACJSC010000030.1, forward strand.
CATTCAACCGGATGAAATTGCGATCGCTTTACTTCCGGCTTCTCGATGGCAAGAAATTAAATATTTAATGCCCATATTATTTGAAGCGGCTCAACAAATTCAAGCTAAAATACCCCAGGTAAAATTTTGGATTCCCTTATCTTTACCTGACTATAAAATAGCGATTGAAACAGCTATAAAAAACTATCAACTGAATGCCGTTTTAGTTTCAACTACATCGAGTTACTATCAAACCTTAGAAGTGTTATCTGCCGCCGATTTAGCCATTACAAAATCAGGAACCGTTAACTTAGAAATTGCCTTATTAAAGGTTCCCCAAGTTGTCGTTTATCGAGTCAGTGCTTTAACGGCTTGGGTTGCTCGTCATTTCCTGAAATTTTCGATTCCGTTTATGTCCCCGACTAATTTAGTGCAAATGCAAGCCATTGTTCCTGAATTATTACAAGAAAAAGCCACTCCCGAAAATATCCTTCAAGAGGCGATAGAATTATTAACAAATCAACAAAAACGACAAGAAATGTTAAATCAGTATCAACAGATGAAACAAGCGTTAGGAGAGGAGGGAGTGTGCGATCGCGCGGCTTTAGAAATTCTTAAGAGTCTCTCTCAGTAAGCAACCCTTAATTTTTATTTTTTACCGAATTGCTGTAAAATAGTAATCAATAAACGATTTAGGAGGAAAATTCCCTTGCCTATTATCGTAGTTCAAGAGTTAACCCCAAGCCAAGTACAAGATTTAGAGCAACTTTATAAACAAGGATGGTGGAGTCATCAACGCACCTCAAAAGACATTCAAAAAATGCTAAATCACTCCGATATTATAATCGGTCTAGTAGACTCTGATACCCAGAAATTAATCGGATTTACGCGAGTTTTAACAGATTATACCTATCGAGCCTTAATTTGGGATGTTTTAGTCAAGAGTTCCTATCAAAATCAAGGATTAGGGAAAAAATTAATCGATGAAATTCTAACTCATCCCACTTTAAAAGATGTTGAAGCCTTTCTATTAATGTGTTTACCTGAAATGGTTCCTTTTTATGAAAAATTAGGCTTTCATTCATCCGATAGTGTCAAATTAATGAGCTTAGAAACCTCAACTCATTATCAAGAATTTTAAGAAAAACTAGGGAATATAGCGCTACGCATTACAGTTAGGACATTTCCAAATCCTGAAACCCTTTCACTTCTTACTGTTCGGTGTTCCCAGTTAAGCTGTTCCCTCTTCAAGTAGCGCTATAGATAAAAAAATAGGAATCAGACAGAAGCCTCATTCCTCAAGCATAAATAAACTGATATTGAAACCTATTCCCTGTTCCCTACAAGATGAAATTTATTTTTCAAAATTGGAAGGACTATCAACCTCATCATCGGAATAGTCAACGGGTCGATATTCAACATAATCAGTTGAATTTGTGTTGCGATTGCGATCTTCAGAATAACGATATTCTGAAGAAGAAGAAGAAGAAGAAGAGGAGGGACGACGACGAGAACGGGGTGTTTCAGAAACTTCCCAATCCTCTTTCTCTACTGAAGGTGATGCGGGAGGACGGTTAGGACGCTTTCTAGCCGATCTTTCTTCCCGTTCTCTGGGGGGTTCTCCCCAGTCAGATGCAGTGTCAGGACGAGATTCAGGACGGGGACGACGCTTGCGAGGACGATCTTCTACCGGAGGATAGTCAACACTGCTATTTTTGCGGCTAGAGGGACGCCGACGGACAGCATCATCGTCATAGCTATCGGCTCTACTTAAACGAGTATCCCGACTCCCGCGAATTTGACGAGCCATGGGCATATATTCGTCGGTGGGTTCGAGTTCGTCTAATTCTGCATCGACCCGATAAACGTTACTGACATAGCGTTCATCGTCCACAATCGGAGCTCGTTCTTTGGCTTGGACAACAGCAATTCCTCGGAGGCGAATACTTTCCACCGCAAAGAAAATCGCACTTCCCGTTAATAAAAATTGGCCAAACGCTAGAATGGGATCAAGTCGCCATCCCTGAAAGAGCAGAATTCCGCCACAGAGTAACCCGATGGCCGCAAAGAAAATATCATGATCCCGTGCCAGCTTTGGACGCCAGGAACGCAGGAAATATAATCCAGCACCAGCAACCGCGAGCATAATCCCGACTAAGCTGCTGAAATTTAAACCTAAATTAACCATTATTCGTTCTCCTATGCCAGTCCTATCTTAGCGAGTTCTCTTGAGAATCTCTACTGATCGGCACTTGTGGATGCGTATTGTTGGCAAAATAAACAGGAGGGGCTAGGGATTCAGATTAAGTTCTGACTTCTTAGCCCCTAAGTTTATCGGTTTAACAAGGATTTTGGCAAGTGTACCAAGACTTGTCTCCAGAGAGTCAGTCTAGGAACGAATGACTTTATCCTTCTGACTGATAAAAATCAGACCGACGGTAGCGGGAATCACCACAATCAGAATTCCAGCCAGCAAACTATAGAAAAAGTTCATCAATGAAGGTGTCATAACAAATGCGATCCTTGTCTTAGAATAATTTCTTGGTCTACTATTTTAACAATACTTGACACTCCATCGTCCTAGAAAGGCGATAATTCTGAGTTAATCCAGTTTTCGGTTAAAATCTGGGGCAGCCATTCCCCGGTTTCTGAGAAAATACCCCAAAACCGTTAAAATTAATCTCAGAAGCAGTAACAAAACTTAAAATATTTTGTCTCATCTTATGAATACAACCATTTTAATGTGGGGTTTAGGCTTAATTCTAGGTTTAATGACGTTTTTGTTTATTTTCAGAATCGTCCTAACTTGGTATCCCCAAGTCAATCAACAGCGTTTTCCCTTCAACTTGATTGTTTGGCCGACAGAACCCTTTTTAGTCGTCACCCGTAAAATCGTTCCTCCTTTGGGAGGTGTAGATATCACCCCGATTATCTGGGTGGGGATTTTCAGTCTGCTGCGGGAAATACTCCTCGGTCAACAGGGTTTATTAAGAATGCTTTAACAACCCCTGTAAAAGGCTGGGAACTCAACCCATCTTGTTTTCTATCTAGCTCTTGCCTTTTGCAAATGTCCTAATTTTCGTAATAGGTGTAACTCCCACCATCGCAGACATTCACTGCCGATTGAATTAAAGCACCTCGTCCAACGCTGCCATCATCACTAGGGCCTAATACCCCTTTGAAATCATAGTTGCAATCTTCACGGCCATCATCAATCGTGATTTCCGTTGACTCTCCTGGGGGAAGAACATCAACTCCCAAAATATCTTCTTCCCAATCACTGGTACTTGGAGGCGAAGCATAGAATGATTCTAAAGTTCGGCTGGTACCGTTAACGAGAGTGAATTTTACACTTTGAGTCTGGGCTTTCGCTCCAGTTGCAAATAAACTCAGTAGCAGGGTTAGTCCAATTAATACTCTAAATTTCAACATGGGTGACAATCCGGTAGAAATCATAGTTGAGTTTTTGACACTCCCGGTGCCTAAAGGCTTGGGGATTCTGGGTTCAATGAAACCACTTAATCAAAGTACCTTGCAGTGCTTTAACCAGAGGTGGGATTCTCCCCCAGCGTAAATTTGGATATGCCCTACCCTATTCGCATAACTGCGAGTTCTTTTTTGTTTAAAAACTGGTCGTCTAGTTCCCCTGAATCTTTTACCCACTGCTGGGGAAAACTAGAACTGTGCAGTAGAACCGCATAGATTCACTTGTCAAGGTGAGCGTGCGTTTTACCCTTAGGCAACTAGGTTTTTAGACAGGTTATTTACCGTTCCTGTTATCCGAAATCGTAGCACCATTGGATGTCAATAGACAACCCAATATAAAGCCCTCCTAGAAGGACAGGGTTTTAAACCCATTTTTCTGATAACAACACAACGACCCTGAACATCCGAGAATTTACTTAACTTTGACGTAGTGGCCTATTGACCCCAGAGGGCGAGATTGTAAGCTTTTAATATTATTAGAGAAGGATTGGATTAAACGGCTGAATCAAAAAGGTGTATTATGTCCGATATCTTGGGGGTTTTGCCCTGAATCTTCATAACAACTCTATTGTCTAAGCCTATTTATGTTACGCCGAATTATTCAATTTTTCAAACGACTGATTCAACGCCTGTTTGGGAAACAGCCCTCTCCTCCATCCCCAACTTCCGAAGCCCTTCCCACTCGGACAGATACGGAATATGAAGCACTGTTTCTGCAACTCTTGGACACAGTGCAACAAGGCGCTAGTCGGGGACAAGTTAAAGGCTGGTTGATTGGGAATAAAGTTCAAGAAGGGGAGTTAGTGGCTTGGTTACAACGCTTTGGAACCCGACTCCTACAAACACCTAGCCAACATGAAGAACTCGCACGACGAATGTTACTGTTAGCGAGTTTGGAAATAGGAGAAATAGGAGATGTTTCAGGACGCATTGGTACAAGTATTTTGGAACAAATAGCTCCACAAACAGAGTCAAAAGCTTCAGATATCAGAGAAGCTTATCCAATTATTGATGCGGAATTTGCGGGTGATGGGGTAACGGTTCCCTCTGCTGCACAACCTTCAGAAAATGTTGGGGTTTATCCCATTATTGATGCGGAATTTCTGGAAGATGGAGTAACCGTCTCAACGGAGGAAGAACCCCAAATCATTGAGGAACCTCCTGTTAATTATCAACCGGAAATTCCTTTGGAAGAAACCCCAATTATTGAGGAAACTCCTGTTAATTATCAATCGGAAATTCCTTTGGAAGAAACCCCAATTATTGAGGAAACTCCTGTTAATTATCAATCGGAAATTCTACCGGAAGAAAACCCAATTATTGAAGAACCTCCTGTTAATTATCAATCGGAAATTTTCTTGGAAGAACCCCAAATTATTCAGGAACCTTCTGTTAATTATCAATCGGAAATTCCCTTGGAAGAACCCCAAATTATTCAGGAAACTCCCTCTGAGGTGGAGACATGGTTTGAACAAGGAATTCAACAAGACGAAGCCGGAGATTTTGAAGCTGCTTTACTATCCTTTAATACAGCAATTCAACTCCAACCCGATCATATTTATGTTTGGTTTTATCGGGGTAATACTCTCAAAAGTTTAAACCGACTTGAAGAAGCATTAGACTCCTTTGAACAAGCGATTAGACTGCATCCAGAATATGCTGATGCTTGGAATAATCGCGGCAGTATCTTAGAGATTTTAGGACGAGTTGAAGAAGCCTTACAATCCTATGAACTGGCTCTGGAGTTAGAACCGAATGATGCCTATGTTTGGAATAATCGCGGAAACGTGTTATCGGATTTAGGGAGATTAGAAGAAGCATTAGACTGTTATCAACAAGCCATTGAATTAGAACCCAACTATTTTAATGCGTTGTATAATCGAGGATTTTCTCTACTCAATTTAGGGAGATTAGAAGCAGCCTTAATTTCTTTTAATCAAGCTCTGGAATTGCAACCTAATGATGCAGATGTCTGGTATAATCTGGGTCTAACTTTGCAAGAGTTAGGGCAAACTGAAGAAGCCGTTGCAGCCTTTGAAAAAGCAAAAGAACTGCAACCCGATGAAGATGAAAGTTAACCCAATACAATAGGGTGCGTGATCCTTCGCTTCGCTCCCCACAGCGCACGCACCCTATTCGTAATATGAAGTCCTTAAATATTATTTGCTACAAATAATTGTCAGATGGCTAATCACTCTTCTTTATCCTTTTCCATTCCTGTAAGGATCGTGGCTGTTGTTGCGATCGCCTTTTCCCTCATTAGTTGTAGCAGTAAATCTGCCGAATGTACAAAACTGATTAGTGCAATTGGTGAAGGTCAAACCTTAGTGGTTAATCTCACTCCTCAAGGGGATGCAATCACAACCCAAAAACTCTCACAACAATTAAATCAAATTTCTCAGGACATTGAAACCTTAAAAGTTCAAGATAAACCCTTACAAACTGTTCAAAAAAATGCTACCCAACAATTTAGAGACCTATCCAACAGCCTCAAACAATTGGGTGAAACCTTAACGACTGCGGAAAAAGTCTCTATTACCCCAGAGGGAAAGCAACAACTCTTACAAGCGCGAAAAAATGCCCAAGAAATCGGAGAAAAAGCCAAACAAACCGCCTCTCAAAATGAAGCTTTATTTAAAGAGTTAGTGAATTATTGCCCGAAGAAAGAAACCTGAACAGGGGTATTGACTATTGGCTTTTATTGAGTACCAAGTGCAAAGTCAGAAGGTAATGATTTCCCCTACTTTTCCCCCTGTCCCGAATATTCAAGAATATTCAAGGTAATAAACTCTTAAGTCCCCATCCGGCAACTACCCCAATGAAAAAAGCCCAGAGTTGACCTGTTTTCAAGATATGGTTCCAAGTTCTGACAAAATCAGCAACAATATCCACATCCACTTGTTGAGCTAAAATTGGGGCTTGAGTCATGAGGTCTAAACTGTGATAAAAACTATTAACTCCATCAATAGGATTCAGTATTAGAACCGTGATCATCAAGATTACCTCCGTTGTTGGGTTGAACTTGCAACACCACAAGGGTCATATCATCCCCATTTCGATTTCCTGAACCAATAAATTGTTGAACTTGTTCAAACAAATATTCCAGAATCAATTGGGGATTTCTACAATTTTGACACGCCCACTGAAAGGCTTTACTCAGATTTTCCTCATCAAAGCGATCGCCCCGTTGATTCATAGCATCGGTAAATCCATCCGTATAATAAATCACGGTATCCCCAGGAGAAAGCTGGATTTGAGCTTCATAATAGCAACTATCCGCATCTAAACCAATCAACATTCCCAAAGTATCTAACCGTCGAATCGTATTCGTTGCTACTTGCCATAATAACGGGGGATGGTGAGCAGCATTGCTATAGGACAACATTCGAGTTGCCGGATCATATTCTGAATAAAATAACGTCACAAAGCGGTTAGAATTCTCCAAATCCGCATACATCACTTGATTCAAATGTCCTAAAATTTGAGACGGAGAATGACGGTTTAACACTTCTGCCCGCAGCATTCCCCGTGTCATGGTCATAATTAAACCTGCGGGAACTCCTTTGCCCATGACATCCCCAATCACAATACTCCAGCGTTCATCCTGATGAATAGAGGGATGATCACCCCGTTTATCAAAATTAGAGGGGATAAAATCATAATAATCCCCACCCACTCGGTTAGCCGTTTGACATTGGGCTGCAATATCTAAACCGGGGATAGTCGGGCATTTTCGAGGTAGTAATTGTAACTGAATTTCTGCCCCAATTTCTAATTCTCGATCTAAGCGTTCTTTTTCCCGTAGGGATGTTGCTAACTCATCATTAGCGATCGCAACGGCGGTTTGATCCGCAACTAATCGAATTAATTTTTGACGGGTCGGTGTCCAAACATAATTGGCATCATGACTAAAAACATATAACCGTCCCCGTTCCGTATTATTAACCAAAATCGGTGTGCCAAATAGCTGCACATCAGAGCCCAGGTAGCGACTCACCTGATAATCTAAATTCGCTGTATAGGTTTGTAAAGCCGATTCAGACAAGTCTCCCAGGCTGGTTTTTGGCATCAATGAAATTTGTCGGGTCACAGTTTCAATGGCTTGTCGAATATCTTGACACTGGCGTCCTTCCTGACAATGGAGCCGTTGAAACCGGACTTGTCCGTTGGGCTTAAACAGAACTAAGGCACCGCCATCGGCATCCGTTACCCGACTGGCTACTAAAGGAGTTAACTCTAAAAATTGATTCAGGTTGTTGAAGCTACGCAGGGCATACCCCAAGGAACTTAACAACTCGTTCACGTTTTGCTGTTCTCGATGCAAACGCGCCACCAGTTCTTTCAGGGTGAAAACTGGTGTGGTTTCTGGTGTTGCAGAACCCGAAATCGAGTCAGCAAATTGATCGGAGCGTCTGGGTAGGGGCAAGGCTGTCATGTTCAGTTTGAGGGAACAGGGAACAGGGAGCAGGGGGAGCAGGGAGAGCAGGGAGAGCAAGGGGAGCAGGGGGAGCAAGAAAAAAATAATGAACTTCTGACTCCTGACTCCTTCTTTGCACTCTGCACGTTCTTCCCTCACACTTTACATCTTTCGATATCTCTAGCCACTTAAGAGGGCTTCAATGAACTCGTAGCTGGAAAAGGGGCGCAAATCTTCGATACTTTCCCCAACTCCGATAAATCGAATCGGTAAGCCGAGTTGTTGGACAATCGCTAGGGCAACACCACCTTTAGCAGTTCCGTCGAGTTTTGTCAAGACCACCCCACTCAGTTGAGCAACTTCGGAAAAAACTTCCGCCTGTCGTAACCCATTTTGGCCCAAGGTAGAATCTAAGACTAATAATGATTGTATTTTGGCTTCTGGGGCGCGTTTATCAATCACTCGACGGATTTTATTGAGTTCCTCCATTAAATTCTTTTTATTTTGCAAGCGGCCGGCCGTATCAATAATTAATAATTCTGTATTGCGGGCTCTAGCTGCTTCAATAGCATCATAAACCACCGCCGCCGGATCGGTATTTTTTCCAGGGTTCGCCACGACTTCAACGCCACTGCGATCGCCCCAAACTTTCACCTGATCAACGGCCGCTGCTCGAAAGGTATCTCCCGCCGCGATTAAACACCGATAATCGGATTTTTGGGCTAAATGGGCAATTTTGCCAATGGTTGTGGTTTTACCCGCCCCATTGACTCCGGTGACTAACCAAATATTTAAGGTATCTTTCTCCGGTGCAAAGGTAATGGGATACCCCTTTTCAAAGGGTTCTTCTAAAATTCCCCTTAAAATTTGTTTGAGATAAGCGATCGCTTGTTCTGGGGGTAAGGCTTCTTGGCGGAGTTTAGTTTGTAACGCTTCAATCACGCGATCCGTTGCGGCTACACCCACATCCGCTTGTAGAAGCATGGATTCAATTTCATCAACCGCTTGTTGATTTAAGGGGCCTTGACCGACAATGGCTTTTAATTGGTTCAGTAAGTTGCGTCGCGTCCGTCCTAACGCTTTCCAGAGTTTCTGTAACCAGGTAATTTCTTCTAGCGCCACTTCATCAGGACGGCGACCTTGATCAGCTAATACCTGGGCTGACCACATAAACATCTCATCAAACGCCATTCCGGGGTCTGATGATGCTGTTTCGCTGGGTTCGGGTTCTTTCTCCTCAATGGCGGTTTCTTTTAACCGTTCCACCCTGGCTTGACGTTCCGTAGCCGCTGTTGCCCAAAATGGCAAGGGTTCGGACGTTTCTAGGGTTTCTGGCTCCGTTGTATCGGTTTGAGGGGTGACAACGGGTTCGGGTACTTTTACGTCCGTTTCAGCTACTTCTACAACCGTTTCAACATTCGCTTCCGCCTCTGGTGTTTCTGGGGTTAAAACCGTTGGTTCAACTTCCGGCTCTGTGATGGCTTCGGGTTCGGGTTCGGGTTCAGGTTCAGGTTCAGGTTCAGGTTCAGGTTCGGGTTCAGGTTCGGGTTCGGGCTCCTGCTGTTTTTGAATATTTTTATAAGCCGCTTTTGCCCACTGTAAATAATCTTCAGCAATTTGAGGTGCAGTGTCAGAACTCTCGGCTGTTTCCGTCGGTTTCTCTACCTTTTCAGGTTCAGATTTAACCTCTGGTTGTGACTCCTGAGTTTGATCCGTTTTTTCATTAAATTGACGACGAAACCAATTAAATACCATAGGATTTATTTAATATTTGTTGGCTGGAATCAGTTATCAGTTATCAGTTATCAGTTATCAGTTATCAGTTATCAGGATAAGAGGGAACAGTTTGGGTTTTGAGAAATCCCCCTGAAATTATGATAGCTGTTGACGCTTAACTCTCAACTGTTAACTCTGGAACAGTAGCTTTTAATTTATCGACAAATCGACGCAGAACGCCATTAATAAAGCGATAACTTTCTTCATCGCTGTAGCGTTTTGCCAGTTCAATCGCTTCATTAATTGCCACTTGTTCTTTTAAGTTTAAATATATTAATTCTGCAACGGCAATTCGTAAAATATCTCGATCAATACGAGCGAGTCGATTCAGTTGCCAATCTACCATAGCATCGGTTAATAACTGATCAATTTCAGCTTTATGGCTATTAACTTGAATTAAAATATCAAGGGCATAATCCCGGACTTCTTGTTGATTTGCCAGTTGAACTAATTCCGGTAATTCCAGGGCGGTACTTAAGCGATTAATCGCACCTTGAACTAATTCAATGGCTTCATGTACCATTGATCGTGCAATGTCTAAATCATTCGCCCGAATTTGACTTCCTAAAAGGCGATCGCTACTGCGTTGTAACTCAGAAACAGCCGTTTCTAAAGATTCTTGACCTTCAGCCGTCAAGGTTCGGACAGCAGCAATTAAAACATCATGTAATTCTTGAGGTTCTAAACGCTCTGAAGTCGCTGGGAGTTGACTAATTCCCAGTAAAGCGAGTTCACGAGCAGTACGACGAGCTTGCATAAGTTTAAGAATTTAAGAATAAGGAATAGGGAACCACAACATTAAAGAAGAATCCCTGAAAATTCAGGAAAAATTTAGAAGTTTTCACGCTTTAATGACTGTAAAAACTCGAAATTGCAATCACCACTTTACTCTAATCAAAAAAATAAGGGATTGTTTTTAGGGAATTTTCCCAAACCCTTCAACCTTTAATGAGTCTAAACTCTCATCCGTTAATTTTCACTAATCCCAACCCCCTCATCTTCTAGGACAACAGATTGCAATCTATTTTCGCTGGGAAGAAGAGATTCTAATGGAGGATTAGGTTTAGGAGGAAGAGCTTTTACCGATGAGGATGTTGAATTAACAATCCCACCAGATACGATAATTTTAAACGCATCTTCTACCGAAAGGGTGAGGTTGAGTACCTCATGTTCTGGAACAATAGCATACCATCCACTGGTGGGGTTCGGGGTAGTGGGAATAAACACACTCACCATTTCCTCAGACAATTCTGACTGGATATCGCGGTTGACCGAGCCCGTTACAAAAGCCAGTGACCAAACTCCTCGACGGGGATATTCAACTAAAACCACACGACGAAATTTATCATTAGAATCTCGTAAAAGGGTTTCTAAAAGTTGTTTGAGAGTTTTGTAAACCGAACCCGCTAAGGGAATGGCTTGTAAGATTTTTTCGCTCACAGCCAAAAGCCACTGTCCGGCAATATTACGAGCCATTAAACCGATAAATAATATCCCTAACAGGGGTACCGCCAACCCGACCAAAACATTAAGCAGGTTGACTAAAATCGGATGCAAACCATCAAAGGGATTAATTTGCTTAGGAATGCGGGTCAGAAACTCAATCACAGAACTGGAGATGGTGATGGTCAACCAAATCGTGGTTGCCAAAGGAATCACGACCAACAGACCTGCAATCAAGTCATTTTTTAAGTCCTGCTTCAAGCGTTGGAACACAGAGCGTCCACTCTCCTGTTTATCTAAGGGTCTGATACTTATTGTTAACGATTGTAAAGAATCATTGCAAGTACAAGCATTGTACCCAGGCTCCTCAACTCGGTCTGTACCACAAAACGGGTTCAAATCGATTTAAAAGGGTTGAGAGATAATTTATTTATTATGTCAGCTTTTGTATATTCTGAAACAAAAGTCGGTTTTCTCGTCAACTTCTGTGGCTTTCTGGTTTCAAAAGTCCTCCTCACCGTTTATTCATCCCGACACCGGACACCCAGATTCAACAACAAAAAACGCCCTCCTTTCGGAGAGCGTCTTTTGTTATCGTGGGTTAAAAATTAACCGTTGATAGAAGGGGCAACTAAAGCCACAGGAGTTGATTCACCGGATGCTAAATCTAAGGGGAAGTTATGGACGTTGCGTTCGTGCATGGCTTCAATCCCTAAGTTGGCACGGTTGATCACATCCGCCCAGGTATTGATCACGCGACCTTCTGAATCCAGTAAGGACTGGTTAAAGTTAAAACCATTCAGATTAAATGCGAAGCAAGCCACCGCCAGAGAGGCACACCAGATGCCCACTACAGGCCAAGCTCCCAATAAGAAGTGTAAGCTGCGGCTGTTGTTGAAACTGGCATATTGGAAGATTAAACGTCCAAAGTAACCGTGGGCTGCAACAATATTGTAGGTTTCTCCTTCTTGACCGAATTTGTAACCACAGTTTAAAGATTCGTTTTCGGTGGTTTCACGAACTAAAGAAGAAGTCACTAACGATCCGTGCATTGCACAGAATAAAGCACCACCAAAAATTCCCATTACACCCAACATATGTAAGGGGTGCATTAAAACGTTATGTTCGGCTTGCAGAACGAGCATAAAGTTAAATGTACCGGAAATTCCCAGGGGTAAACCATCGGAGAAAGAACCTTGACCGATGGAATAAATCAGCAACACCGCAGTTGCAGCCGCCACAGGAGCACTATAGGCAACGGCGATCCAAGGTCTCATTCCTAAGCGATAGGAGAGTTCCCACTCTCGACCCATGTAGCAAAAGATGCCGATCAGGAAGTGAAAGACAATCAGTTGGTAAGGGCCACCGTTATAAAGCCATTCATCGACGTTAGCGGCTTCCCAGATGGGATAAAAGTGCAAACCAATTGCATTGGAACTCGGCACCACCGCAGCCGTGATGATGTTATTTCCGTAGAGCAGTGAACCGGACACGGGTTCGCGGATGCCGTCGATATCAACGGGAGGTGCAGCAATGAAAGCTAGAACGAAACAGATGGTAGCAGCAAGCAGAGTTGGAATCATCAGAATCCCAAACCAACCCACATAGAGGCGGTTTTCGGTGCTGGTGATCCAGTTGCACAACCGCTCCCAGGGGCTTCCTTTTAACTGCTGTTGAATGGTTGTTGTCATTGGAGTTATGTATTGCGTATGTATTTTTCGAGGTTCGGTATCTCGTCACCTGGTTTTATAACCATATAGTCATATTACTCGACGATTGAAGATTTGTCGAGTCGTTTATATTAATATTTTCTTGTATAAAGTTTATTTTATATTAGAAAAAGTAATATAATTGGTCGTCTGACACCCAAGTTAACTTAACAGGCAAGATGCCTGTTCCACGCTATACCATTTCTTCGAGTTCTTTACCTCGCGTTTCCTTGATGAGTAGGAGAACGAAAAATAGAGAAATCGCCGCCGCCGTTGCATATAAACCGTAAGCAAACCCTAACCCCACATCCTTGAGGGGCGGAAATGTTGTGGAGACCACGAAATTAGCGATCCATTGGGCTGTCGCTGCTACCGAAAGAGCGGCACCGCGAATCCGATTATTAAACATTTCTCCTAACATCACCCACACCACCGGGCCCCAAGAAAAGCCGAAACAAAAAACGTAGATATTCGCAGCGAATAGGGCAATGAGTCCAGCGTTTCCGGTTAAATTGGGATTTCCAGCCGCATCTAGGGGCGCACTGCCAAACACAGTCGCCAGAGTTCCTAACGTGATAGTCATACCAATTGAACCCAGAATCAATAACGGTTTGCGGCCAAACTTATCCACCACAGCAATAGCAACGAGAGTTGTGACAATATTAGTAACACTGGTAATTACCGTAATCCACAAAGAATCCTGTTCAGAAAAGCCCACAGCTTGCCACAACACACTGCTGTAATAGAAAATTACGTTAATTCCCACTAACTGTTGCAGCACGGATAACCCTGTTCCAATCCACACCACCGGTAATAGTCCGTGACGACCTAGCAAATCTGACAATCGAGGCTTGGTTTCTCGCACGACGGAGGCTCGAATCTCCATCACTTTAGCTTGAATATCTCCCCCAACCACTCGCGCTAAGATCACCTCCGCTTCTGCTTCTCGACCTTGAGCGACTAAATAACGGGGAGATTCAGGAATTTTCAGGGCTCCAATTCCGTAGAGGATAGCCGGAGGGATCTCTGCCCAAAACATCCAGCGCCAAGCCGGAATATTGAACCAAAACGGTGCTTCGGCACTTCCAGCCGCTAACACAATAAAGTAGTTAGAAAGTAACGCGGCAAAAATACCGATCACAATCGCAAGCTGTTGGAGAGAACCGAGGCGACCCCGCAGATGGGCGGGTGAGACTTCTGCAATATAAGCTGGAGCAATCACACTCGCCGCCCCAACGGCTAACCCTCCTACTAATCGCCAAACCATGAAATCCCAAATGGTGAAGGCAATACCAGAGCCCACCGCACTGATTAAAAACAGTCCAGCAGCCGAGATCATGACTTTAATTCGTCCGTAGCGATCAGCGATCTGGCCTGCAAAGAAGGCTCCGACGGCTGACCCTAATAAGGCAGAAGAGACTGCCAATCCGATTTGTGAACTATTGGCTTGAAACTCTTTCCCTAACGCTCCGACAGCACCATTAATGACGGCGGTATCAAAACCAAACAAGAAACCGCCAAGGGCTGCCACAATTGCCAGCATCAGTACATAATAAGCACTGGGTTGATTTAAAGCAGGAGGATGGTGAACCGTCATTTTTTTTGTTAAGGTTCATTAATTTGTGGCTATAGAAATATTGTTTCAGTTCCACAGGTAGACGCACATCAATCTTTAGACTTATCTTTCTGAAACCTATTTTTCCTTTTGTGAAGCAATATTAGCAATTCTCAGTGATACCCAACTTCGAGAAAATATTATTTTAAATTTAGGAAATGATTTAAAGCCAGAACGACTTTTGGGGGCCATCGTCTAACGGTTTTCACCCAATCAATATTTTTATATCGGGGATCAAGTCCAACTACAGCAACCCAATTACTTTCCGCTTCTCCGGGTTTTCCCATATCCCATAAACAGGCGGTTAATGCGGCTCGCATATCGGCAAAATTGGGATATTTCCGCACTAAATTTTTCATGATTTTAATCGCTGCTTCTGGTTGTCCGACTTGATATAATGTTAAAGCATAATTGGCACGGGCAAAGGAATAGTTTTTATCTAAATCACTGGCGGTTTGATAATCTAAAAGAGCATCTTGCCATTCTCCTAATCCCGCTTCAGCATTCCCTCGATTATTATAGGCGATCGCATCCTTGGGGTTGATTTCTAAGACTTTATTATAGTCGGCGATCGCTTTTTCCCATTCTCCTAATCCTTCATACGCTACTCCTCGGTTTAAATAGGAATCAGGAAAATCAGGCGCTAATTCTAGGGATTGATTATAATCAGAAATGGCTTCATTAAGTTTATTTTGACTAACTCTAACATTGCCTCGGTTACTCCACATCGCCGGATTTTCGGGATATTGATTAATAATTTCTGTCCAGTAGGTTTCTGCTTGAGCAAATTCACCCCCTTGAGTGGCTGTAAACGCTTGCTGAAGCATCCCATCCAAAGTTGAAGACAGGGGTAGATTTTCGGCCCCCAGAGGGGTGACATTTCCCCAAGTCAGGACGAGGATACTCAATAATAGAGTTAAAGTCAGACAGAATTGGCGAATTTTAGGCATGAACTGAAATAAGCAAGCTGAAATAACACTATTGTACTCAAAGGGGGGGTAAAATCCTGGCTTAGGGATGGGGTGGGCTGTGTTTACACACCCTATGAGGAATTTTATCCTTTTCAGTACCATCTTGTGAGACAATAAGATGTTAACTCTTAAATGAATAAAGGTTTAACAAGATAATATGGTCGCTAAAATTCAGTTTTCAAGAGGTATTGATGAAGATGCAATTCCTGATGTGCGCCTAACTCGTTCACGAGATGGGAGTCAAGGAACAGCAACATTTTATTTCCTCAATCCTAAAGCATTAGCGGATGATTCTACGGAAGAAATCACGGGAATGTATATGATTGATGATGATGGGGAAATCATAACCCGTGAGGTTAAAGCTAAGTTTATTAATGGAAAACCTACGGAAATTGAAGCGATTCATTTAATGAAATCTCCTGAAGAATGGGAACGTTTTATGTTGTTTATGAAACGTTATGCAGAAGCGAATGGGTTAGAATTTAGTAAATCCTAATTTCTCAGGAGTTAGAAGTTAAATTCTATAAGAAATAGAGAAAGTTTGGCTTCTAACTTCTCATCGGTGTTGTTCTGGATCTACAGTTTATGAAGTCAAGGGTTTCTCATCCAGATAGTTCAGAAATTCAGGTTAATTGTGCTGTAATTACAGTCAGTGATACTCGGACTCCAGAAACGGATAAAAGCGGCCAATTAATTCAGCAGTTTTTACAGAATGCAGGTTATCCGATTCTGCATTATCAAATTGTTAAAGATGAACCGACGGAAATCACAGAATTGTTGAAAACCCTGTGTCAAATTCCTGAACTGAATGCTTGTATTTTCAATGGGGGTACGGGAATTTCGCCACGAGATACCACCTATGATGCGATTGAGACATTATTAGAAAAAACATTACCCGGTTTTGGAGAAATTTTTAGAACATTAAGTTATGCTGAAATAGGCTCAAGGGCGATCGCTTCCCGTGCTGTTGCTGGAGTTTGTCAAGGAAAATTAGTCTTTTCGGTTCCAGGGTCTTCTAATGCGGTGAAGTTAGCAATGGAACAATTAATTATACCGGAATTAGCTCACTTAGTTCAAGTCTTAAATCAATAAAAATCAGGTTTCTGGAGTCTGCCTCTTTCTTGAATTTGTAAGAGCACCCTAATTTAAGCTGGGATGGAAACTAGCAATTATCGAGATACAGGTTTAACCTGCTCTAAAAATTGTTGTAATTCCTCCCCTTCAATTACTTCTGTTTCCAATACTTTGCCAGCAATTTCATCTAATAAGTCTCGGTTGTAATTCAAAATTGCTAACGCTTTTTGATGAGCATTATTAACAATATCTTTCACCTCATCATCAATGGCTTCTGCGGTTTTTTCACTCATGGGACGGCGAAGATTCCCATCAGCATTCCCTAAAAAATTATTAGCTTTTGCTTTTTCATAAGCTAACGGCCCCAAGGCTTTACTCATGCCATAATTGAGTACCATTCTTTCGGCTAATTCCGTAGCCCGTTGTAGGTCATCCGATGCGCCATTGGTAACAGTTCCAAAGATTAATTCTTCAGCCGCCCGTCCCCCTAATAGCATGGCAATTTGTTCGCGAAATTCCAATTCATCCATTAAAAAACGGTCTTCCGTTGGCATTCTTAAGGTATACCCTAACGCTGACATTCCCCTGGGGACAATGGAAATTTTAGTCACCTTTCCCCCTCCCGGCATTAAGGCCCCGACAATGGCATGACCGACTTCATGATAGGCGACAATTTTTTTCTCTTTTTCATTTAACACGCGACTGCGTTTTTCTAACCCAGCAACCACCCGTTCAATGGCTTCATAAAAATCTTCTTGTTTCACTGTTTTTCGTTGATTTCTAGCCGCTAATAAAGCAGCTTCATTGACTAAATTCGCTAATTCTGCCCCCCCAAAACCTGGGGTTCTTGTGGCAACCGCGTGTAAATCAACATCCGTTTCTAATTTAACTTTTTTAACATAAATTTCTAAAACAGCTTTGCGTCCGGCTAAGTCGGGTCTGTCTACTAAAACCTGTCTATCAAAGCGTCCTGGGCGTAATAATGCCGCGTCTAAAGCTTCGGGACGGTTCGTAGCGGCTAAGACAATCACCGTTGCATCTCCGACTCCAAACCCATCCATTTCTGTTAATAATTGGTTCAGGGTTTGTTCTCGTTCATCGCTACTGCCACTTTGGAAACTTCCACTACTTCTGGATTTACCAATGGCATCTAATTCATCAATAAAAATAATACAGGGAGCTTTCTTTTTCGCCTGTTCAAATAAGTCTCGAACTCTTGCTGCACCCGTTCCCACAAATAACTCAATAAATTCCGAACCGGATATACTAAAAAAGGGAACTCCGGCTTCTCCAGCTACAGCTTTTGCTAATAACGTTTTTCCGGTTCCTGGGGGGCCGACTAATAACACACCTTTGGGAATTTTTGCCCCAATTTCAGTAAACCGTTGGGGACTTTTTAAAAAATCAACAATTTCTGCTAATTCCGTTTTGGCTTCATCTACTCCGGCGACATCTGCAAAGGTAATATTATCCGTTTGACCTTTAACAAAAACTTTTGCTTTACTTTTATTAATCGATAATGCTCCTTGGGGATCTCGTTTCATAAAATATTGAAACGCAACGACTAAAATTAACGGGGGAATTACCCAATTTAAAACAACACTTAACCAACTTTGTTTCGGGGGCGGAGAAGCGGCAAATTCAACCCCTTTGGCTTCTAAGCGTTTAGGGAGTTCTAAGTCAAAAATTGGGGTTGTCGATAAGACAGTTTCCGGTTGATTATTTTCTCCTTTGATTTGGTAAAGGATCTCATTTTCTCCCACTAAAACTTTTGAGACTTTACCATCTTCAATTTGTTGGATAAAAAAACTATAGGGAACTTTAGGAAAACGAGGACGAGTCAGTTGAGGAAGCAACCAATTTCCTAGTAAAATTACCCCAGCTGAGATTAATAAGATTTGGGCAACTTTTTGAGAACTGGGTAATTTAGGTCTTCTTTTAATACTCATAAAATTTTGCGCTGGTTTACTCTGGTCGTTCTCGTTAACCTCGTTTCTAGGTTCTCCCTAAAAATGCTTTTTGGGTGGCTTTGCCACCCTTCTGCCAACGGAATAGTATATTTAAAGGCAGAGCCTCTGATAGGCATTCCCTGGTTATACCAGGGAACGAGGGGGGATAGATCAATTATGCGATCACGGCGGGAATTTTGCCTTCATACTTAACTTGATTTAACAAATTTTGCAGATTTTCCCCTTCAATGACTTCCGTTTGTAAGATTTGTTGGGCAATTTGCTCCATTAAATCTTTATTTTGATTCAGGATATCCAAAGCGGTTTGATGGGCTTGTTCAACCAGTTGTTTCACCTCATCATCAATGGCTTTTGCCGTTTCATCACTAACATAACGGCGAGGATTCATCATCATATTATCGCCGAGGAAATTGTTTTGTTGACCCTTTTCATAAGCCAACGGCCCTAATACTTTACTCATGCCATAACTGGTGACCATGCGTTCAGCTAAATCCGTCGCCCGTTGTAAGTCGTTGGTAGCCCCTGTGGTAATACTTCCAAAGACAACTTCTTCGGCTGAACGCCCCCCTAATAAGGTGGCAATTTCGGCTTTCATTTCTTCTTCACTGAGTAAGAAACGGTCTTCGGTTGGCAGTTGTAAGGTATATCCTAAAGCTGCCATTCCGCGTGGCACAATGGAGATTTTAGCCACTTTATTTTGACCAGAAACCACTGCACCAACAATCGCGTGACCGACTTCATGATAGGCCACAATTTTCTTCTCTTTTTCATTGAGAACACGGGATTTTTTCTCTAATCCAGCAACTACCCGTTCAATGGCTTCTGCAAAGTCCGCTTGGCTGACGGTTTCCCGTTTATTTCGAGCGGCTAATAAGGCAGCTTCATTAACTAAATTAGCTAAATCTGCACCCGCAAAACCTGGGGTACGAGTGGCGATCGCTTTTAAATCAACATCCGGCCCAATTTTTACTTTTTTAGCATAGATTTCTAAAATTAGTAACCGACCGGATAAATCAGGACGATCAACTAAAACTTGACGATCAAATCGACCGGGACGCAGTAAGGCAGGGTCTAAAGTTTCCGGGCGGTTTGTAGCGGCTAAAACAATCACCGTTGCTTGTCCGGCTGCAAACCCATCCATCTCTGTTAATAATTGGTTGAGGGTTTGTTCTCGTTCATCATTTCCCCCATACATTCCGCCACTCGCCCGCGATTTTCCAATAGCATCTAATTCATCAATAAAGATAATACAAGGGGCTTTCTTTTTGGCTTGTTCAAATAAATCTCGAACTCGCGCCGCCCCTGCACCCACGAACAATTCCACGAATTCTGAACCCGAAATGCTAAAGAATGGAACACCCGCTTCTCCGGCTACGGCTTTAGCTAATAAGGTTTTTCCAGTTCCAGGAGGGCCGACTAATAACACACCTTTGGGAATTCTGGCGCCAATTTGTAAAAATCGTTGGGGAGTCTTGAGAAACTCCACCACTTCTTCTAATTCGGTTTTGGCTTCTTCCACTCCAGCCACATCTTTAAAGGTGACTTTTGTGGCATCGTTTTCCACATAAACTTTAGCTTTACTCTTACTAATGGAAAGTGCTCCTTGCGGCCCTCCAATTCCTCCGCCTCGGCTTTGTAAAAATTGTCCGACAGCGAGCCAAATTCCCACAAAAATTAAGGGAGGAACTACCCAACCAATTAAGCTAGAAAACCAAGTATTTTGAGGAGGAGGTGCAGCCGCAAATTCAACGCCTTTGGCTTCTAACCGTTTGGGTAAATCCAGATCAAAAATCGGAGTTGTTGATAGGATTTGTCCCGGTTTTTCCTGTTCTCCTTTCACTAAATAGCGAATTTGATCCTGACTCAGATAAACTTGAGAAACTTGCCCATCTTCCACTTGTTCAATAAATAAACTATAGGGAACACGAGGAATTTGTGGCCCGAATAATCCGGGTAATGTCAGGTTGGCAATTAAGAAGATTACACCCAACCAAAATAAAATGCTTCCGATGGGAAGATTTCGAGGAAATTTAGGTTTGTCTTTTACACTCATGGTATTTAATTAAAGGTTGACTCATTAAAGGCGTACAGTTTCAAATCAGAGAACGTTCATAATTTAGTTGATTTTAATGGATTTTTGGGATAAACCTCAGAAATAAATTTTCAGGCGACCGGGTAGAGATTCGGTTTAAGGTTGACACTAATCTCTTGTGCCTCCTGTCTGCTTTCATATTGTCATAATCCCATGTTTCTCTGTTCCTGTAAGGCTCTCCTCGATGATCTATAATTTTTACCATAGCGTGATTTCCCTAATCGGTGGGGTGAGGGCAGGCTCATCAAAGGATCGTTTTTTGGCACTTGACAAGAGTGAACACAGGATCATCTATTGGGCATGATTGTCCGTACAATTACTGTTGTAAAAATAGAATAAGTGTAAGGTTTTTATTAAAAATTACATCAATTTCTTGACTTAAATTTAATTTTGTATCAAATTAGAAGATAGGATTCTGGCTAGACAGAGGAGATTAAAATGCCAACGATTAATTCAACGTGGGATGACTTAATCACCCAATGCGACGGACGATATTTAACCAATGCAGAACTCAAACCTTTGCATCAGTACGTTCAAACATTAAATGCTCGAACTAAAACCTATGAAGTGTTGCGGGCAAAATCAGCAGGTTTAATCAAACAAGCTCTGAAGAAATTCATGCTATCTCATCCAGAAATCATGCAAAAGCATTCCAAACGCTGTGTTTATGATATGTCGATGACGATGTGTTTGATGTCTGTTGCTTTGTTACGCGATGATCCTCACTTTTTTAAGGAATCTTTAATGTTGTGGCTGGCTAATATTTTAGCCGCCCACGAGAAAAATACCCAGTGTCTTCAAGCTTATACCTATCTTCAAGAAACCTTACAAGAACAATTACCAAGTGTCTGTAACCAGTTATTAAAACCTTATATGGACATTGTTTTAGAAGTCTTAGATACTCCCCCTAAACTCATGGCAAATGTTCAACGAAGTGGTGTTTAAAACGGATTGATTGTTATTTTTTTTCAGGGTGTTCCTTCGTTCCCAGCCACAGGAATGATATTTTCAATCCTCATACAATAGTAGGTAAATTCAGGCTGATTTGGAATATTAATGCACACAGGAGTTTAATTTATTTATGACGTTAACTCAACCTGTAACGACTCGTCATGACGCTTCCCCAGAAGAACGAGAATTTGTTTTAAAACAGATTTATCAACAAGTTTTAGAACGGCAATTATATGAGTCTGAACGAAAGCACTTAGCTGATTTAGAAAAAGATTTTATCAAGGGAAAAATAGGCATTCGCCATTTCTTAAAAAGTTTAGCAGTTCGTCCGATTTATTTAGAGCTTTTTTATGAAAATAGCTCTAATATGAAATTTATTGAAAATGCTTGTAAACATTTTTTAGGACGAGCCCCCAAAAATAATCAAGAACTGCATGAATGGGATGATATTTTAGTTCGTCATGGGGTTGGTGCCCTGGTTTCAGAGTTAGTTGATTCTGAAGAATATCGGAAATCCTTTGGTTATTTTACCATCCCCTACTGGCATGAACATCGTTTTGAATCCGCCAGTGAATATATCGAAAATGAAAAGCTCGGTCATGAACACGCTGGACAAAGAGGGTGGGCAATTCCGACCCATTATCAACATGAATTACACATCGACTGTGATGGGGGAACTTGTGTTCGAGAGGAGGATAAATTTCAAGTTCAACAGGTATCACCTATTGAGGAAGTTTTAGATTTATCCGCCGATACCAAAATGACACCTAAGCATATTCAACGGCTATCCCTATGTGTCAAAGAAATTGCAGAAATTCTCGCATTCTATCCTCAACCTGTGAGTCTTAAAGAGATCGAAACTGACCTTCAACAAAAGGTCTTGGAGTATGTTAGTATCACTAACGCTAATTTACTCTTTAAAAATTAACAATAGGGTGGGCTTTGACCCACCTTGGCTTATTATTAAAATTCTGCAACTAGCGATCGCATCCATTTAATCAGATTTTCAATCAGTTGCGGATCTTGGGGTGAAAATTGTTGAAATTGATCAATCGGTTGATTTGTAATCAAAGCGATCGCACCTGTAAATGTCTTGAGTTGATTGATAAAAATTTCACTAAATTTTTGAGGATTTTCTGATAAAGCTCGACTATCATAAAATACTAAAACAACCTTGCGATCGCTTTTTAATAAATCCCAATACGCTTGTAATTCTATCATCGTTTTTGGCGTTCCCTCTGCATAGGTCGAACACCCTGCTTTCACCATTTCTGTATAAATTTTGCTGCTGGGATTATTAGGATCAATAAATGTATTGTTATCAATCAAAATTGGCAGTATACTGGCGTTCAGGTTCGGTTCAGTTTGTATTTGATTCGTCAAACTTTGAGCCAGATTTTGCAAAATTAATTTTTGCATTTCCAGATTAACCTTAATTCCCGTTATTTCTAAAATCTCTGGATGGGTCGTTGTGGGTTGACGATGCCAAGCTTGATAGAATTCAGGATAGCTCATATTTTGAGCGCAATTCCAAAGCACTTCCTGAATTTCAAGGTCATCATCAAGACTGAAAAAATGAGATTTACGGCTGGATAGATAATATTTTGAAGTAGAAATAACTTCAGGATAAACTTGGTTGCTGCAAATCTTGATTAATGCTTCTTTTAAAAAATAGTCGATTTCTTCATCTAGGCGAATCATAGATAGTAAAGTATTGATGATTTCTAGGTTAATACAACCCATTTGCGTTAAATTGTTTACAGCATCAATACGATTTAGTTCATCTTCATTCTGATCTTGTGAAACAGCCATGAAAACTTCCACAGCTTCGGAATTACCTGGATCAATTTTTCCTAATTGTATTGCAGTATTAAAACAAGTTTTACTATCATTTGTATTAATGATTTCTTCGGTCAAAACTTCAACGGCTATTGGGTTACTGCTATTTTTACCCACTTCTCCTAATAGATTGATCACAAATTCTTTCTTCTTATCATCTTGACTATTGCGAAGAATTTGGCTGAGTGGCTCAATCACTTGTGGATATTGAATTAAATAATTACTCAATTCCTCCTCGTTATCAGAATCTATTTCTATTTGTTCCCTTGTGTTAATCCAATAATTATCGGCTTCTTCTGGTAGTTCTTTAGAGCAATATTGATCAACTAAAATCTTAACTGCTGTGAAATTTTTGGGATTAATCTTTATACTTAACTTTGCAGCTTCCTCTTGAACCCATGAGTCTTGACTTTGATTCATCAGTTCTGTTAGGGTTGCTGTAGCCTCAGCGCGTTTAATATCAAATTCAATTAACTTTTCAGCCACATCACAACGAATCTTCTCATTTTGGCTATTTTCCATTAAGTTAGTGAGAATTTCAAGAGCCAGGGAATCATCCGAGTTAAAGTTTAATCGTTTTAAAGTAATTTGAACTTGCTTGGATTCTGAAGGATTAGAGTTAATAAAATTAATTAGGTCTTCATCACTGATTGGGTCATCATTCTGTTCATCAGAACTTCTGGCTGCATAATCAGGATCAATTTTTTCTAAGAGTTTAATTAACCGAAAACGTCCAGATTCTTTGATATTTTCCAGAGTCAAAAGATTCTGGATAAAATCAATCATAATAGAGTTTCGATAACCAAACTGTTCTAAAACTGACAGCAATCCATTAAATACTTCTTGTTCACGCCCTCGTTGTGCATTTTTAATTCCCTCTGTCCAGCGTTCGATTTCATCATTGTAGTATGAAATACGGCGGCGAGAAAAACCTTTCTGAAACTCTGTTGATATATTATCTTCTATTTGTTGTACTTCTGTCTCAAGTTGTTCCGTTGTTTGTTCATAAAGTTCTCTATAAATTATCTCCATAAAATTCAATAAATCTTTAATAGAAGTAGGGGCTAATTTTCTGAGAGTTGTCAAGTAAGGAAGTAAAGTATATTTAAAAAAATCTCTATTCTTTTTATTGATTTCTAAATCTTTTCTTAACCATGTTATAAAAATATCATGCTCAGGATTAACCTTTCCTAAACTATAGGTGATATCAGCAAGAATACTTGATAATTGTTCTGCTTTTTGGGGGTTATTTTTTTGAATCTGTAAATTTTCTATACCTTTTTTAATTAAAGCATCGGCTGTATAAATAGAATCAGTTTCTTGTAATAATGAACGGGCTGATTTTTCTAGCCAATGGGGATAAGATTGCCATTTATTATTGTTAGATTCCCAATAACTAAACCCATATCCAACAATTTGATCAAATACATTTTCTGCTTGACTAAAATTCTTAAATTCTGCCACTCCCAAAGCTGCGATAAAGTGAGCTTGAAACCGATAATAATTGTCACAATTATCTTGAAATGCTATTAATTTTTGCAGAAATTCTTCTTTCTGAGTGGTAGAAATATCTTCACGACCTAACCACAATAGAAATACCTCTTTCCACTGCTTTTCAAAAATTCGATAGTTTTTACCTGAAATCGGTTGAGGATTTTGATTATTATGTTCACGGGGTAAAAAATAATCCCAATCTTTAATTGCTAAAGCTGCAAAATATTCCTCAAAGGTGGGATGATAGAACGCATAGACTTTTTCCCCTGGATTTTCAGCGGCTACACCCACCCGATTTAACCATCCTAAAGTTTTGGCTAAATCAAACAACTCTGGGTCAATTTGATTAAAGATTTGTCGCACGAAACTTTCCCGTAACCGAAAGCGAGATTGAAATTGATCAATTGCTGTTAAGGCTAATTTTCCTAAAGCAGAATTCAATTTTTGTCTTTGCTGATCAGTTGTGCGGGTTTTATTCCACTCATAATGTACTTCGACAAATTGACGATAAAGTTCGGCTTTGGTTTCGGGTAAATTTCCTTGATCTCTTTGCCAAGTCCAACATAATAACGCTAACCGCAGGGGATTTTTAACTAAATCACAAATCCGTTCTTTCCCCGCTTG
Source organism: Planktothrix sp. FACHB-1365 (assembly GCF_014697575.1). Classification (GTDB taxonomy): domain Bacteria; phylum Cyanobacteriota; class Cyanobacteriia; order Cyanobacteriales; family Microcoleaceae; genus Planktothrix. The sequence goes on from NZ_JACJSC010000030.1 coordinate 39,597, forward strand.
ATTTAAAGCGGTGTCTAATTTTTGTCCACGTTCAGGGTTAATCCCTTGAAACCAATTTTCAATAAAATTATGAATTTGATCTCGATTAAAATTTAAGTTTCGATAAATATCAAACTGGAAATTATAAAGTTCATTGCGGTTTGCTTCCCACAGGTTTAACCGACAAGTTAATACAATCCGTACATTTTTAATCCAACCTTCTTTTAATTGGGTTGCGAGGGTTTGTAAGGGATAATCAACCCCCATTTCATCTACCCCATCTAATAAAAGCCAAATTTTACCGTCTTTTAAACTTTTATTAAAAGCATCTTTTATCTTTTGAGGAGGATTTTCTAATTCTTGGGTTGCATCCCTTAACCAATCTTCTAAAATATACTCTCGTAGGGATCTTGTTCCTAAGTCAGCTAAAGAAACCCAAACGGGAATTTCATCAGTTTCTACTAATATCCATTCGGCAATTTTTTGTAATAAAGTTGTTTTTCCTGCGCCCGGTTCTCCAATAATTGCAATTCGTTTTCCTTGACTTTTACTTTTTCCTTGCCCTAAAATATCTTCAAAGAAGGTATCATTGCTAATGGGAGTAATTTTTTCTTGATAAATTTCGCTTCCTTGTTCGGGTGAACCTTGATTTTTATCGCGTTTAGGTCGTTGTTGACGTTCTATTAATCCTAAAGGAACATAAATGTCTTCTCGTTCAAATTCTAAACCGTCTCCTCCGGTTACAATATTAGAGGTCATCCGGCTAAATTGTTCATGATCTGTAACAGTAGACCATGCTTTTTTAAATAAAGCATAACCAAAATCAAAATTTTCCGCAAATTCAGGATCGTTAGCTTTTAATTCTTCCAGGTGTTGGCGAAAGTCACTCATCGTTATTTTGACTCCTTTCTATTTAATAAGTAATCTTGTTTACGCTGTTCAGCTAATTTAATTTCCTGTAAGGGCGTTTCTTGTGTTTTTTTAGCAAATCCATTTGTTAAAATAATTAAATTATTTTTTTCTATAAACCCTAGAAATCTAAATATATTTCCATCTAAACTGACTCTAATTTCCCAGATATTATCTGTACCCTTCAATTTTTTTAACAATTTAATTGAAACTACCTCTGTTTCCATAATTAGCTTAAAAACATCGGAAATTTTCTTTTTTTGTGCTGTCGAGAGAGAATTAATAAACTTCTTAACTGGATCATTACCGGAGGCGGTTTTGTAATAGTCAATTTTTCGCATTCATAGGGTATAACTCCTTGAGAGCATCTTATCAGCTTAAGGTTCAGGTTGTCTAGTTACCTGTAACAAATTATAGCACTTTTTTGAAACATGGACTCCTAAAACCTGGTTTGTTAAAGAAACTGGGTTTTTAATGGCCATTTTTGTTGTTTTGGTGCGTGCGCTTTGCTTACGCACCCTACGAAGATTGTTATATAATTAATATATTGTTTTGTTTTGGGATGTTATGCAAATCAATAAATATCTTCATGCTGCTATTTTAGTGTCTGATTTAGAACAATCAGAAGAATTTTATAGTCAAGTTTTAGGTTTAGAAAAAATAGAACGTCCCTTGAACTTTCCGGGGATTTGGTATCAAGTTGGTGAGTTTCAAATTCATTTAATTCAAGCTGAAACTGTAATTAACGATCAAGTTAATAATCAGAAATGGGGACGAAATCGACATTTGGCTTTTGCTGTTGAAGATTTAGAAACTGCGAAACAACAGTTAATGACTTATAATTGTTCTTTTCAAATGAGTGCTTCCGGTCGCCCTGCATTGTTTACACAAGATCCTGATGGTAATATAATTGAATTAAATGAAGCATGAAAATTATTGCTTATTGTTATACTGATCCGTTGTTTGAACAACCCCCAGATCGGATAATTTGGGGATGGGAAGTGGATCGGGTTTATCAAGATTTAGGCGAAAGAGAAGAACTAGAACAATTATTGAAAGATTGTGATTTAGAACCGCCAGAATATTTATTAATTCGACGGTTAGAAGAGTTAGGAGATTCAGTTTTAGAAGTGAGCGATCGCTTACAAAAGTTAGAATCATTTCAAATTAATATTATTGCTATTGAATCAGATTTTAACACCTCTGATACTACAATTAATCGGTGTGATTTAATGCAATTATTTATAGAAATTCAAAATCGCCAACGTAGTCGTCGGATTCGTCAGGGACACGCTAAAAATCGAATTAAAGCCTTACCTCCGCCTGGGAAAGCACCTTACGGATATCGAAGAGGAAAAGACCGTTATATTTTAGATCGCAGCGTTTCTCCTATTGTTAAAGAGTTTTTTGATCGGTTTTTAATTTACGGGTCTTTGCGAGGTGCGGTGCGCTATTTAGAAAAGCGATATGGGAAAAAAATATCGGTAACAACGGGACGAAGATGGTTAACAAACCCAGTTTATCGAGGGGATTTAGAATATAAAAATGGGGAGATTATTTCTAATACCCATATTCCGATTATATCACGGGATGAAGGTGCCCAGGTGGATCGATTATTGCGCCGAAATCAACGCCTTCCCCCCCGAACTGCGAGTGCGCCGCGTTCGTTAGCGGGGTTAGTTGTTTGTGGAGAATGTCAATCTTCTCTGACGGTTTCACGAGTTACAACCTATCGTAAAGATCAAGAATATTTATATTTACGTCCTACAAATTGTCCGCGAAATCCTAAGTGTAAAGCTTTATCTTATCAAACAGGATTAGAGTTAACCATTGAACGAATTTGTCAAGATTTACCAGAGGCGGTTGCTGAGTTAAATTTACCGGATTTACAAATTGTTAAACAAGGTATGATTCAGGAGATTAACCAAAAACAGGAGATTTTGTTACAAATTCCTGATTTATTAACTTCGGGAATATTAGATTTAGAAACAGCAGAGTTAAGAACTTATAAATTGCGGACAGAAATTGCTCAATTACAAGGAAAATTAGCCCAACTTCCGCCAGTTAATTTAAAAGAAACGGCGCAAGCAGTTTGTATTCCACAGTTTTGGTTGGATTTATCCGAACCTGAACGACGGTTTTATTTTCGAGAGTTTATTCAAAAAATTGAGATTATTCGAGATGGGGATAATTGGGAGTTAAAGCTAATCTTTATTTTTTAATTTATACTTTAACACAATATTGATTCCGACCTTTTTGTTTTGCTTCATAAAGGGCTTGATCAGCAATTTCTAATAACTGTTGAGAAGAGGTATGAGCTTGGGGAATTCGATAAGAAATCCCGATACTGACCGTTACAATAGAACTCACCCTTGAATACTCATGATTAATTTTAAGCTGTTGGACTTCTTGATGAATGGTTTTTGCGACTTTCAGAGCCCCTTGTAAATCCGTATTAGGAAGAATAATGGCAAATTCTTCTCCACCATAGCGAGCTACTAAATCTGTAGAATTATTAATAGATCGATCTAAGGCTTGGGCGACTAATTTCAAGCAAATATCTCCGGCGGGATGTCCATAATGATCATTATAATTTTTAAAATAATCTAAATCACAAAGCAGTAAAGCTAAGGGTTGTTGTTCCTCGATCATTTGTTTCCAAACTTGATCGAAATATTCATCAAAATGTCGACGGTTAGCCAAACTGGTTAAACTATCACAAGAGGCTAAATTTTGCAATTGACGGTTCACAGTTTGTAAAGTTTCCTCGGCTTTTTTACGGGTTTTAATTTCATTTTGTAATTGATTATTTTGTTGTAATAATTTTTGATTTTGTGTCATTAATTGTTGTTTTAACAGACAAATTGTTAACTGATTTTTGACCCGTGCTAACACTTCATCAACTTTGAACGGTTTAGTAATATAGTCTACCCCTCCTACAGAAAACGCTTTGATAATATCTTCAACTTGATTCAGCGCACTAATAAAAATAATAGGAATTTCATCGGTGTCTGGAGAGGATTTTAGCTGATGACATAACTCATATCCTGTCACCTGGGGCATTCTAATATCGAGTAAAATTAAATCGGGTTTTAAAGCGGTAATGGCGATCATTGCCATGTCAGCATTTAAGGCTTTGCGGACATAATATCCCTGTTGAGTTAACAACGCTGACAAAACCCGAATATTATCCGGTTCATCATCGATGATGAGTAAATTTCCCTGAGTTGAAAAAGTTTCATCTTGTTCCATAATTTACCATTGGGGAGTTAATGAAAGCAATTTAATTAATTGTTCTCCGGGTAACGGTTTAGAAAATAAATATCCCTGCCCAAATCCACAATTTAATTCTTTAAGGATGGCTAATTGTTCAGGTAATTCAATCCCTTCAGCAACCACACTCATATTCATGGTTTTAGCTAAACTAATAATCACAGGAATTAAGCCAACATTTTCCGATTCTAAGTTAAGACGTTGAACAAAGGATTTATCAACTTTTAGGGTGTCAACCGGAAAAGAATGGAGATAACTTAGGGAAGAATAACCGGTTCCAAAATCATCAATACTAATTAAAATACGACGTTTTCTGAGTTCTTTGAGAATGATAGCTACATCCTTATCATTCTCCATAATTGCACTTTCGGTAATTTCCAATTTTAAACAATCAGGATCAAGTTGACTTTGTTCTAACACTTGATCAATTTGTTCTAATAAATTGGGTTGAGCAAACTGTTTAACGGATAAATTAACACTGACAAATAAACTAGAATCCACTAAATTTTGTTTTTGCCAAGTTTGCAGTTGATGACAGGCTTCAAATAAAACCCAATAGCCAATGGGAGTAATTAAACCTGTTTCTTCAGCAATGGGAATAAATAGACCGGGTGGAACTAAACCCCGTTCAGGATGACGCCATCGAACTAAGGCTTCAAATCCAGCAATTTTTCCGGTATTCAAATCAACAATCGGTTGATAATGAACGACTAACTCTTGCTGTTCCAGACCCCGACGTAAATCGGTTTCTAACTGTAATCGCTCTAAAGCAGCCGCGTGCATCACCGGATCAAAGATATGATATTGTCCTTTTCCTAATGCTTTAGCTCGATACATGGCTGTATCTGCATCACGCAGTAAATGTTCTGGTTCATTATAGTCTGAATGACCGATTACAATCCCAATACTAGCATTAATAAAAACTTCATGTCGTTCTAAATGAAAAGGTTTAGAAAAAGAGTCTAAAATCTGATCGGCTAATTCAATAACATGGGGAAAGTCGGGAATTTCCGTTAATAAAATCGCAAATTCGTCTCCTCCTAGACGGGCTAATGTATTCTGGGGTTTAATATAACTGTTGAGACGACGAGCAATTAAAATCAAGAGTTCATCCCCGACTATATGCCCTAAAGAATCATTCACAACTTTAAAGCGATCGCAATCTAAAAATAATACCGCAAACTGATAATTAGGGTCAGCTTTAGATCGTTGAATAGATTGGTGTAAATCCGTCATTAATAAGGCTCGGTTGGGTAAACCTGTTAAGGCATCATGAAGGGCCATTTTTAATAATTTAGCATTAGCTTCTTCAAGTTGCTGAGTCCGTTCTTTTACCCGTGCTTCTAATTTTGAATTTAAAACCCGAATTTCCAATTCTGCGGATCGTAATGCTAATTGATTTTGAACTCGTGCTAAAACTTCTTCAAATTGGAAGGGTTTAGTAATATAGTCTACTCCACCGACTTGAAAGCCTTTGACTTTATCGAGAACATCATCTAAAGCACTTAAAAAGATCACTGGAATTTCTGCGGTTTTAGCATTAGCTTTGAGATTCTGACAAACCTCATAACCATCCATTTCTGGCATCATAATATCCAGCAAAATTAAATCAGGAGCAACGGTTTGAGCCGCCGTTAATGCCATCGCACCATTTAAAGCTTTGCGTACATTGTATCCTTGACGAGTGAGCATTCGGGACAACAAATGGAGGTTGTCCGGTGTATCATCAACGATGAGAATATCTTCAGTTTTTGTTAAATCTAGGTTGTAATGATTCATTTCAATTGGAAACAGATAAGATAGGGTATAGATTGAGGTCATTCCCAATCACTACAGGTTGGAATCAAGACCTATTCTGATTGTTAATGGATGTACTGGGTAAAGGTTCTCCGGGGATGTGGGTATTGGGTAAAGTGGCTTACCTCATTAAACCGAACTGTCTCAATTCCATAAAATACAAACCATAATTATAACATTTTGTTAGAGCTTTACTCAATTCCTGTGGGTTTCATGTCCTGAACATTGGTGTCAAGGTTTTTGAAAAAAATTAAAGTGGAAGGGGGTCTTGTTGCTGTTCTTTTTTCAGATCTTGTTGTTGAATTTTAGGCAATTTGAATAGGACACCCACTAAAAACCAATAATAAACAGCCACTGGATCGGTATCGAGAGGATACCAATAGGGATTATAGCTAATTAAAGCAATAAAAATCCAAAATGTAATTCCATAACCCCATAAACTATGATCGATTAATTGATGATAGGATTTAAACCCTAAAATCGTAATGGTTGTCACCAAAAATAAAAAAGCAGCAACTCCAAAGGGGCCGATTTCATAGTACAACTTAGGATAATAAGCTTCAATTAATCGCGTTTTTCCTAATCCTCTGGCTGCGGTTGTTGCTTGTCCTAAACCATTGCCTAAAAAACCGCGATGGGCTTTCAAACTCAAATTCGCTTGTTTCGTTAAAAACACCGCCGGGGGATCAGCATTCCAACGTCCAATCAAGCTATCAACTCGTTCAGACATGACCTCTGGTGCGAAAATTGATGTGGCGATAATTAAAGCCATCAACCCTACAACAATCACTAATAAGCGCTTAACCCGTGAGATATGACTGGTCGCCACTAGCAACAAAATCACAATGGATGGAACTGCTAACAAGGCTGTTCTTTGACCACAAATAATGGCATTGAGCATCACTAATGATAACGCCGCTAAACCCGTTAAACGCCACTTAAATTTGGGATCACTAAAGGCTGTTGCAAAACCAAAAAACGTACTGGATACTAAAAACCAAGACCAATGCCAAGGTGCAACAAAGGTTCCGGGTAAACGAATAAAGTTTTCTGATGGGAAATACCCTAATGCGCCTCCCACAAAACATTTACGCTGCACATTTGCCCTCAATAATAAATGTTCAGGTAAACCGCTATTATCTGAACAATACCCCGTTATTATTAAGATAAATTGGATTAATCCTAAAAGGCAACAAATTAGGATTAAAACAACTTGCAAACGAGTTAAAAATTGTAGTTCTTTGCGAGTCCGAATTAAATAATAAGCCCCGGTAATCAAAGGAATATATCCTAGTAAAACTTTTAAGCCGAAGAGTCCCACTGCAAACGGTTGGTTATCGACCGTGGCGTGTCGTTGTTGAACACCATTAACGGCGAAGAGAGTAACAACGGCAATGGTGAACAAAATTAACAGGGGAATTTTAAGTTGAGGCGGAACAATAAGCGGTAACTTTTTTTGTCTTAATTCAACAATTAAACCGATTAAAGCTGGGATATAAAATCCATCTTTTGCTAAATGGAAAATAAAATGATCGTTGCCAACCCAGTAAGAAATTGTCCCCGCAAAGGGTAAATAAATTAAAAAAGCCCATAACCCTTGACGGGGATATTGATAACACAAAACCAGAATCATTAGAGCAATACTGCTAAAGATTGTGGTACTTACAGAAACCCCATTCGCAAATAGCAAGAGTCCTATCAATAAAGCGACACTAGCGACTATTGCTAAGAACCGCCAGAAATTGGGTTTTTTAGGGGAAGGCGGTTCAAGATCAATCACCGGGTATTCAAAACTGTTAAGATCAGGGTCAGGATGACTCTGGTGTTCTGATTGTTGGGGTTGATCAGGGAAGTTGGACATTAGAATAGGTTATTGCCAACGTTGAGGAATATTGACTTCCCAAAGTTCCTGTACACGCTGTTGTTGAGGAGAGGGAAGTCGTTCAAAGGCTTGCATAATTTCCCAATGAGTATAATTAACAATCAAAGCTGTCAATTCACTCAAGGTTTCAGCTTTTAATAAAGCCGATTGCAACAATTGATGCTCGATGATGTCGAAGTTGAGGGTTTGTTCTGAAGTTGACACTCTCACCGTCAATCGCCAAGCGATGTGACGGGAGATTCTTTGTTCAACGAATCGACTTGCCCCAACAGGATTGCTCCCGTTAAAGTAGAGGTCAATTCTCCCAAAGCGTTTATCGGTTCTAAACCGAAAGTTCCGGTATGTCCTGCCGTACTTAATCCAATTCTTAAAATGTTTTTTGCAGCATTTTCATCCCTATCTAACTGACATCCACAACTACAAACGTGGGTTCTTGTTGATAGGGATTTTTTGACGATTTTTCCGCAATTTGAACAGTTTTGGCTTGTATATTGAGGAGGAACAGCGATAGTAGCCTTGCCGTACTTTCTCCCAAAATATTCTAACCAAATACGGAATTGATACCACGCTGCATCATTAATTGACTTAGCCAGACAATGATTTTTCACTAAGTTTTTAATCCTTAAATCTTCGTAGGCGACCCAATCGTTAGATTGGATAACGGAGTATGCGACTCGTTTGCAAAACTCTTTTCGTTGCCGACTGATTTTCAGATGAGCCTTAGATAATTGCTGTCTGGCTTTTTTGCGGTTATTAGACCCTTTCCGTTTACGAGAAAGTTGTCTTTGTAACCGCTTAATTTTCTTCTCTCCCTTTCTCAAGAATTTAGGGTTGTCTACTTTATTACCTTGATCATCGGTGTAGAAAGCAGATAATCCTACATCTAAACCGATTGTTTTATTAGTTGGTTCAGATTGAATCTTAACGTCAATTGAAATCAGAAATTGGCAATAATAGCCGTCTGCACGTCTAACTAATCTCACTCGTTTAATTTGTTCGGGTTGATAGAAATGCAGATCATAGCTTCCTACTAACCGTAACCGCCCAATCCCTTTTTTATCAGTAAAGGTAATAGCTTTACGAGTTTCTAAATTTAATTGCCATCCGGTTGTTTTGTACTCAACCGAACGGCAATTCTTTTTGAATTTAGGGAAGCCTTTTTTACCCGGAACTTTCCGTTTACAATTGTCGTAGAATCGAGTGATGGCTGACCATGCTCTCTCGGCACTTGATTGTCTGGCTTGAGAGTTTAGTTCGTTAGCAAATTTAAAGTCATGAGCTAATACACGACAATATTTGTTCAAATCGTACTTATTAACCCCTTTGTTATCCATCCAATATCTTAAACACTTGTTCTGGACGAATTGGGCTGTACGAATGGCTTCATCTATTGCCTTGCGTTGTTGCAATGTGGCTCTAACTTTAAATTCTAAAACCAACATTTATGCTACCTATCTCGACCTAAATCTAGGTTAGCACAAGTTTTTGTTTGGTGTCAACTGTTTCTATGTCGTGCCAATCTGGTTTTGTTGCTCGGTTTTTCATCTTTATTCACAGCCCGGCGTTAACCGGGCGGTGTAACGGGAGTCTTCAAACCGAGATCCTAGATAAATAATCTGAATTTCTACAGGCTGGAAAGGATTATTCCCACTATAGCACCCCCAAGAAGAGTAAATGTTACCAGGGAACTGATTCCAAACCCCAGCATCCGTTTCTCAGGGGCTTGGTAATATCCCCAAGCATATAAAATTCGTCCGATGACCCAAACTGCACCTAAACCAGCAGCCCAAATGGGACTCACCCATTCCGAAAACAACCACAGCGTCGGGAGAAACAGAACTAATTGTTCCAGGGTGTTCTGTTGGACGCGCACCACTCGCTCAAAATTCTCGTCTCCGGTCATCTGAGGGGGCATAATTTTGTATTTGATTCGGGCACGCCCCACATTAATTGTCACAGGTGAACTGCCTACAGTGACGCTTCGCGTACACAGTAGGCTTCCTGCCCAACAGAAAGCGGAGCAGTAGATTTCTTACGTCCTCTATTGCTCCGACTTACATCTGGGCGACAGGCTTTATCCCCCGTTCCAGAGGTCAAAACTTGTACTGAGCGTAGTCGAAGTATTCGTAGTCCTTCATTGCAGATATTTATTGCTGCGTTAGTATCCCTGTCGTGTTTTGTATGGCATTTTTCACAAGTCCAATTCCTCGCCTTCTCTTCGAGACGCTACGCGAACGGCATTGGTCAGGGAACCCCTTGTCAACTCACTCGCATTCATCCCACGCTCACCCTGCGGGTAGAGACGTGGGGCGTCTGCTGTTTCAGCTGATAACCAGAAAGCCCCTACAGTAAATCTATCTTTTCCTATCCTACCCTTAACAACCCAGGGTCAACCGCAAACCACTCCAGAGTCAACTTGTGATCTCAATCACTTTTAAACTTGCCAGTCAGTCACAGGAAATCTTCTTTCCCTGTCACGCCAAAGCTTTTGAACTATCACGACTTCATCCAAGCGCTATCACTGTCATCTTCAACCAAACATTAGATAGTTAACTTAGTCCGACGTAATGGATTAGGTCAAAATGCTGAACTTAAATTTCCCTGGTTGCACACCCGTGATGAATCAAAATCAATTAAAGCCCTATATGATTATTATCATAGAAGAAACCCATCCCTTAAATTTTAGATCCTTTGTTAAATTATTAAACGAACTGCACTTAAGTTTTGTGATTGCACCTCATCCAGATAGTGCGATTTTTCATGCGGAATATACGAATCCAGACGTGATTCTGATTCCCTTTAACCCCAACCAAGCTAATCCTCAAGAAACCTATCACAAGTTGAAGCAAGCCAAAATTACCCAAAATGTTCCGGTGTTATGGATGAATAGTTATTCGGACTTAAATGTACAACATCTAACGTCCTTTACCTCAACCCTGGAGGCGAATAATCCCTTTACAGTCTCTCATCCTTCCTCTGGTGATTTACCGATTGATACAACGATTAAAAGTCTCAAAAATCAAATTGAAATGCAGCAAAAATTATTAATTAAATTACAAGCTGAAAACCAACACCTAAAACGTCTAGCTTCTTTAGATGATTTAACTCAATTGGCAAATCGTCGTCAATTTTATAGCTATTTACAAGAACAATCGCAGTTGTGCCAAAACGATTATCTTTCCATGATTTTATGTGATGTCGATTTTTTCAAACTTTATAATGATACTTATGGCCATTTAGCCGGAGACTATTGTTTACAACAAATAGCCCAGGCTATTGAAACGGCAGTTCGCAGAGTTAGGGAACCAGAACCCTATTTAGTCGCTCGTTATGGGGGAGAAGAATTTGCTGTGATTTTACCTCATTTAGATCAAGAAAATGCCCGTAAAGTTGCTGAAGAAATTCAACTGCAAATTCGCTCTTTAAAAATTCCCCATCGTTCCTCTCCCATCCGTTCTTATATTACCAGTAGTTTAGGGGTTGCTTGTTCTATTCCTGGAGAAGAATCCCATTTACAAGAGTTGATTAGTGCGGCAGACAAAGCCATGTATCAGGCAAAGTCTGAAGGGCGAGATCAAGTTAAAGTCGCTTCAGATATTCTCTAAATATTCAAAAATAGAATAAAAAATATAGCTTTAAATTGGTTAAATATATTTTAATTAATTCTATTTTAGATCTGATTTAGAGAATAATTTTAATTAAATACCCTAAAATTTTCATTTTTAACGGAGTCCCTTTTGGCATTTAGTCTGGTCAACGAGGGCTTGTAAAAGCCCCCGTTACAATCGGTACTCCGATTTAACGGTGGGTTGTTGACCTTACCTATGATATTATTGTCCAAAACTATGAATCGTTGTATTGTGATGTCTTCTGAGTTGAAAAAAGCACTTCTGACTCACCTATCCCGCAATCAGCGTTGGTTGTCAGTGGTAGCAACGGTGAGTTTATTTCCTCTGTTTGTCCCCGTTGCTCCGGCATCTGCTTTTCCGTCTTTTGTGCAAATTCGGCGACAAGACTATAGAAACTGTACTCAACAGTTAACTAACGCTGGGCTGTCTGTTGAATTGGCAACTCAAGGCTGTTCGATGGCAGCTAGGCCGAAAAATATGGGGTATTGTGTCACACAAATGCAAAAAAATGTTGCCGCCCTACCTGTAGAACAAATTTTATCAGGTTGTTTGCAAGTTCGGCGTCCCGATGAATTAGCAAATTGTGTGGTTAATATTAGCAGCAATACTAACTCATCTGACCCCTTGAATATTCTTGATAGTTGTCGTCGGAGTGTATTACCTGAAAAGTTGTCTTTTTGTGTTGTGGGCTTGATTCAAGCTAATACAAATTTAGGGGTTGATCAAGTTTTAAAAACTTGTTTAACTCCCCCTGAAAATGTTGTGGAGTTGGAAAAAAACAATTCCATTGAGTTAAAACTAGATACACCCTCTCAACAACAATAAATTAACTGAATTTCAAGTGTCTTTATTTTGGGTTTCTTCGGGTGAGAACTGGGCGGGAAAAACCCGCCCAAAAGTCTAATTAGAACAGAATAATATCATCGGAATTCAAGGATGTTACCCCTGTAATTCCCTCTAATTTAGCTAGAATTCGAGAATCATTTCCTGATGTGTTATCCCCATTGCCATCATAGATTAAGTAAGTATCCGTACCATTATTAAAGGCAAATAGACTAGGGTTATTTGCAGGCAAGACATCGGTTGAAAGATTCGTTTGTACACTGAGGAGGATATTAGCTGCATTTGCAATTAAACTGGTTGATACGCTAATTTGATCCCCACCCACTTGACCCAAACCTTCAAAATTGCTAATAGAATCATAGAAACCACTGCCAATTTGAGTCGTAATTGCAGTTCCCACCGCATTAAAAGCAGTACCGCCTCCATCCAGTGCATCACTATAAATAAATAGGTCTGTTTCCCCTAAGTTACCAATGAGGCTATCTCGTCCTAAACCTCCAAACAGGTTATCTTGTCCTGCACCTCCATCGAGAAGGTCGTTTCCACTTCCCCCCGATAAACTATCATTACCATCATTTCCCCGCAGGGTGTCATTCCCCTCTAAACCGACGAGGGTATCATTTCCCCCCAAACCATTGAGGTTATCGCTAAAACTGCCTCCCGTTACTAAGTTAGGGTTATTATCAGCAACAGGTAACAGGTTAATCGTAATATTAGCAGTGGCTGTTCCCCCTTGACCGTCACTAATCGTGTAGTTGAAACTATCCACCCCGGTATTACTTCCCAAACGAGTATACTGAACTAATGACCCCGATTGAGTCACTAACCCTTGGGCTGTAGGGGGATTATCCACTGAAGTTAACGTTAGAACATCTCCATCGGGGTCACTATCGTTATCTAACGGAGAAATGGGGAATTGGATGTCATTATTGGTGAAAATTGGGCCATCATTAAACGCAACAGGCTGATCATTAACCGCCGTAATATTAACCGTAACCGTTTGACTGACCGCAGGATTTTCACCGTCACTCACGGTATATAAAAATACCCCGGCTGAACCATTAACATTAGCTTTTGGTACAAATTCTAATTGGCTAATTTCAGCACTCGTTAAGGTTTGACCAACAATAATGGAGTTAGTTTGACCCGTAATACGGACGATTCCTTTAGTGGTATCAGGAATACTATTAACAGTAATAATTAACGGGTCATTATTGGGATCAACTGGGGATGAAATTCCTAAATTCTGAGTTATATCTTCAGTAATATTAACGGTCGTATTCCCTTGAACTACTGGAGGAAGATTTAAGCCAGCAATTCCAGCAAAGTCATTAACATTAAGGGTTGTCACGCCATTAACGTTGTCTAATTTTGCCAAAATTCGAGAATCATTACCCGTTGTATTATCACCATTACCATCATAAATGAGGTAAGTGCTACTGCCATCATCAAAAGCAAATAGACCCGGATTTGTACCCGGAATCACATCTGCGGTAATATTGGTTTGTACCGTTGTGGCAATATTGGCAAAGGATTGAATCACCGTTGTGGCAAAATTAATCTGATCTCCGACCGCAGCCCCTAAGCCTTCAAAATCGGTAATAGTATCATATAAAGCACCTTCGATCTGAGCTTTAATCTCGGTATTAGAACTCGCGTTAAAACCCGATCCACCGCCATCATTAGCAGTTTCATAACGAAATTGGTCACTTCCCTCATTTCCGGTCATCGTATCCGGGGTTAAACCGCCATTCAGGGTATCCTCTCCAATTCCTCCCTGTAATAGATCCGTTCCGCTTCCCCCCGATAAACTATCATTACCATCATTTCCCCGCAGGGTGTCATTCCCCCCCAAACCGCTTAGGGTGTCATTTCCCCCCAAACCATTAAGGTTATCGCTAAAATTGCCTCCCGTTACTAAGTTCGGAGTCGCATCCGCTAACGGTAACAATTCAATATTAATCTGACCTGTCGCCGTCCCCCCTTGACCATCACTAATCGTGTAGTTGAAACTATCCACCCCGGTATTACTTCCCAAACGAGTATACTGAACTGATGACCCCGATTGAGTCACTAACCCTTGGGCTGTGGGAGGATTATCCACAGAAGTTAACGTTAGAGCATCTCCATCGGGGTCACTATCGTTATCTAAGGGAGAAATCGGGAATTGGATGCTATTATTGGTAAAAATTGGGCCATCAGTAACAGCAACAGGTAAATCATTAACCGCCGTAATATTAATCGTAACCGTTTGACTGACCGCAGGATTTTCACCGTCACTCACGGTATATAAAAATACTCCGGCTGAACCATTAACATTAGCTTTTGGTACAAATTCTAACTGACTAATTTCAGCACTCGTTAAGGTTTGACCAATAATAATAGAGTTAGTTTGACCCGTTATACGGACGATTCCTTTAGTGCTATCAGGAATACTATTAACAGTAATAATTAACGGGTCATTATTAGGATCAACTGGGGATGAAATTCCTAAATTCTGAGTTATATCTTCAGTAATATTAACGGTCGTATTCCCTTGAACTACTGGAGGAAGATTTAAGCCAGCAATTCCAGCAAAGTCATTAACATTAAGGGTTGTCACGCCATTAACGTTGTCTAATTTTGCCAAAATTCGAGAATCATTACCCGTTGTATTATCACCATTACCATCATAAATGAGGTAAGTGCTACTGCCATCATCAAAAGCAAATAGACCCGGATTTGTACCCGGAATCACATCGCCGGTAATATTGGTTTGTACCGTTGTGGCAATATTTGCAAAGGATTGAATTACCGTTGTGGCAAAATTAATCTGATCTCCGACCGCAGATCCTAAGCCTTCAAAATCGGTAATAGTATCATATAAAGCACCTCCGATTTGAGCTTTAACCTCTGTATTAGAACTTGCATTAAAACCCGACCCACCGCCATCATTAGCAGTTTCATAACGAAATTGGTCGCTTCCCTCATTTCCGGTCATCGTATCCGGGGTTAAACCGCCATTCAGGGTATCCTCTCCAATTCCTCCCTGTAATAGATCTGTTCCGCTTCCCCCCGATAAACTATCATTACCATCATTTCCCCGCAGGGTGTCATTCCCCTCTAAACCGCTTAGGGTGTCATTTCCCCCCAAACCATTAAGGTTATCGCTAAAATTGCCTCCCGTTACTAAGTTCGGATTCGTATCGGCTAAGGGTAATAATTCAATATTAATCTGACCTGTCGCCGTCCCCCCTTGACCATCACTAATCGTGTAGTTGAAACTATCCACCCCGGTATTACTTCCCAAACGAGTATACTGAACTGATGATCCCGATTGAGTCACTAACCCTTGGGCGGTGGGAGGATTATCCACAGAAGTCAACGTCAGGACATCTCCATCGGGGTCAGTGTCATTGGCTAAGGGAGAAATCGGGAATTGGATGCTATTATTGGTAAAAATTGGGCCATCAGTAACAGCAACCGGAGGCTGATTTAAAGCAATCACCGTAATGGTACTTGCCGCCGTATTACTATTGCTCGTTCCATCATTCACCTGAACCTGTACTAGGCGGGTGGTGGTATTGGGAGGATTAGCTGTATTGTTATAAACAACTTGTCCAATGGCGGTTTGATAAGACGCTAGTGAGGCATTCCCCGTTAAGGTTAAAATTCCGGTGGTGCTGTTATAACTACTGGCGGTAATCCCGGAAGGTAACGAACCATTAGCTGATAAACTTTCCCCACCGCCATTGAGTGGATTTGTTAAAGTAATTGTGGCGGACTGGATGGTGGTATTGTCTGCATCCGTAATTACAATACTACTCCCACTCGCGATCGCAACAGCAGGTTGTCCTTGTTGAAAGGCTACTTCGGTATTATTTCCCGCTTGGCTACCATTTAAGTCTAGGGTTGGGGGTTGATTAGGATTAACAGTAACATTAACCGTCGCGCTACTGGTTCCACCCTGACCATCACTAATGCTATACAAGAAACTAGCCGGCCCTGTATAGTTATTGACTGGGGTAAACAAAACATTGCCATTACTGAGGGTAACAGTTCCATTTGTAGGATTACTAACTTCAGTAATGGTTAAGGGATCATTATTCGGATCGGTATCATTTGCTAATAAAGTGGAAGAGGATATTGTTAAGAGTTGATTTTCCGTTCCCACCACACTATCATTCACCGCATTCGGTGGCTGGTTTGATGAATTAACAGTAATATTAACCGTCGCGCTACTGGTTCCACCCTGACCATCACTAATGCTATACAAGAAACTAGCCGGCCCTGTATAGTTGTTAACTGGGGTAAACAAAACATTGCCATTACTGAGGGTAACAGTTCCATTTGTGGGATTACTAACTTGAGTAATGGTTAACGGATCATTATTGGGATCGGTATCATTTGCTAATAGAGTGGAAGAAGATATTGTTAAGAGTTGATTTTGCGTTCCCACCACACTATCATTCACCGCATTCGGGGGCTGATTCGGTTGATTAATATTAATCGTACTAGAAGCTGTTTGGGGGCCACCACTACCTGTATTTCCGTTATCCGTTGTCAGAATTTGGAGAGTCGCCGAGGTATTCAAGGATGCAGGAGGTGCGAACGTTAAACCATTAAGAGCCGTATTAATATTTTCCAGACGACCTACTAAGGTTACTGTTGTTGTTCCATCCCCAGAAATTTCCACATTAGCTGGTGTTGCACCCAAGGTTAAAGTTCCCGTACTAGCTGTTAAGGTAACTTGAATGGGGTTTCCATCCGCATCCGGGTCACTAATCAAAATTTGATTATTATTAGCTTGACTAAATACAATCGGTTGACTACCATTTGTTAATTGTGTTCCTGGAACCGTATTGACGGGAGGATTATTAACCGCATCAATAGTAATTGTGCTAATAGCAATATTACTATCATTTTCATGATCCGTAACGACTACATCAATGATTCGATTTTCAGGATCAGGATTTTGGGAAGTATTACTATAAACAACTTGAGACAGTGCAATTTCATAGCTAGAAATCGGTGCTGTTCCGGTTAGGAGAATAATTCCTGTTGTCGGATCATAAGCTCCTGCTGTAATCCCTGAAGGTAAGGCTCCTTGTATCGATAAACCTTCTATCTCACCATTGGGACTATTAATTAAAGTAATCGTTGCTGAAGTCAAATTTGAATCATCTGCATCAAGAATACTCACACTTCCAGTAATTGCGACGGTCGTTGTCCCTTCCACAAAAACAGTGCTGTAATTATTGCCCGGTTGGGAACTATTAAGATCTAAAATTGGAGGCTCATTAACAGATACAACTTCAACGGTAACAGTAGCCGTTCCTGTTGCCCCATTATCATCTCGGATTTGATAATTAAATGTATCTAAACCAGCAAAATTTTGATCAGGAGTATAAGTAATCATTCGACTATCCCGATTTAAAACTGCTGTCCCATTAGACGGTTGAGTAACTTCTGTCACCGTCAGCAGTCCAACCCCTGTGTCATTACTGGTGATTGTGTTAGAGGGAATCTCCAATAAACTATTTTGTAAACCCGATACCGTATCATTTTCAGCCTGCAAAACGGCTGGAGTTGGGGGTTCAACAGGAGGAGGTGTGGGTTGAGAGGGAGTCGGTGTGGGTGGACTGGTTGGGGTTGTGGTCGGTGGGGTTGTGGTCGGTGGGGTTGTTGGGGTTGGGGTCGGTGGGGTTGTTGGGGTTGGGGTTGGTGAGGTTGTTGGGGTTGGGGTTGGTGAGGTTGTTGGGGTTGGGGTTGGTGAGGTTGTTGGGGTCGGTGAGGTGGTTGGGGTTGGGGTCGGGGTCGGTGAGGTGGTTGGGGTTGGGGTCGGTGAGGTGGTTGGGGTTGGGGGAGTGGTGGGAGGAAGAGGGACAGTGGGGTCAAGAACAAAGTTAGATTCGCTTAAGGTAGTCGCATTAACCCCTTGTAAAACCGCTAAAAATTCACCCGTATTTTTATCTTTGATAATTGTATTACTGGCATTGGCAGCTTGACCTTGGGAAATTTCGAGATCTTGGAATGTTAATCCTCCCGATAGCCCAAGCTGATCAGTTGTGGTAAAATCTGTAATAATATCTGCTAATTCAACGCTCGTTCCGCCTGTAGTTCCTGTAATAAAGCTGCCGCCATTGGGAGCTTGAGTAATAACATAACCCAAAACAAAAATATCATCTCCCGCACCTCCAGTCAGGGTGTCTACTCCGGCTTCTCCAGCTAACAAATCATTCCCGTCATCACCGGATAAGAAATCTGCACCCTTACCGCCCTTGAGAATATCTTCTCCCGCACCTCCATATAAATTATCCGCCCCAATATCCCCATTCAGAACATCATCCCCTGCATTCCCAAACAGTTGATCATTATCATCTCCTCCAGAAAGCGTATCATTCCCTAAATCTCCATAGAGAACATCTATCCCTTGACCTCCGACTAAACTATCATCATCTCCGCCACCAAAGAGTTGATCATTTCCAGTATCTCCACTCAGGAAGTCCTGACCAGAATTCCCATATAAAACATCATCTCCGTCTCCTCCGATGACGCTATCGTTACCCAGTTCACCGGATACCGTATCATTGCCTTTATCCCCATAGAGGAGGTCATCTTCGTTACCCCCTCGGATACTATCATTGCCTTGGCCACCATATAAAGTATCTGCCTCGGTTCCGCCATTCAAGGTATCATTATCTCGATCACCAAAAGCCAGATCACTCCCGGCATCACCAAAGATCAAATCATCCCCTTGACCTCCACGCAGACAGTCATCATCAGTGCCTCCGACAATGGCATCATTTCCTTCATTGCCATTAATTTGATCTTGTCCTGCATCTCCTTGTAGAAGGTCATTTCCTCCTAATCCAAAGATACTGTCATTTCCCTCTAAGCCAGAAATCGTATCACTTTGATTACTTCCCAGAATCGTATCATCACCTTCTGTACCTGTACCCGCACCTTGAATCTGAATGGGTTGGGACTCGCTGGGGGTAGGACTAGGGGTTGCGGTGGGACTGGGAGTTTCAGTAGGACTGGGAGTTGCGGTAGGACTAGGAGTTGCAGTTGGGCTAGGGGTTTCAGTAGGACTAGGGGTTGCAGTTGGGCTAGGAGTTGCAGTTGGGCTAGGGGTTGCAGGGGTATATCCATCGGGAACAAAAATCACACTTCCAGCAGGGCCACTTTGAATTTCTCCCGTTGTTTGACCCTCTAAGGTTTGAAATTGTCCATCTGCTGTTTCAGCTAAATAAACCGGTGTATTCGTTTCAATTGATATCGCTTCTAAAATAGGTTCATCGGGAACAAAAATCACTCCCCCAGCAGCACCTGGTAAAGTTGTTCCGATGCCATTAGAAAGGGGGACTAAATTTTGAACATTTTCAGGAAATGTTTCAAATTTACCTGAAAATTCTGTGGTGGGAAAAATTAAGATTGAATCTCCTGTATTGTACAAACCATTACTCGGAGAAATTCTTAAGGCTAAAGTAGCAGGAGTTGTATTGATAGTAGAACTTGTCATAAGATTCAGTAATCAGTAATTAGAATTAGTAATTAGTAATCAGTCGTAGGGACAGGTTCATTAAATCGCGATGAGTGGTTATTCACAAAGATCTAACAGAACCTGCCCTTACCAGCCATTTGTACCAATAGTTAATCGTCAACTGTCAACTAGATAATGACAAAATCACTAGGCGTAATTAAGGTACTAATATTGTTGGTTGCTGGATCGATAGACGGTAAAATTCCTAAATCAAAAGCCGGGAGACTATCATCACTTAAATTTGGATCATAGCCCATCACATAAGCACCCGGAAAAGCAGCATAAGACAAGTTATTGCGATAGACAAAGAAAGCGGCAGTATCACTGGAACCTTTTTGATTTTTCAAAGCAGCATTAACCGCTTGAACATTATCAAAGGTATCTTGGAAAATGATCACTTGTTTATTACTAATGTCATCCCCTTCCGAACCCAGATTAGAAATGATTATTCCTTGTAGAGGAACAACAGTTCCTTCTGCGGTGGTAAAGCCAGGGAAACCAAGAGAACTAAACAGGAATCGATCATCACCATTAACATTAAATTCCGTGATCACATCAACGCCTTCTGCGGGAGCTAAATAGTAGTAAGAATTATTACCCACATTCCCAATTAAACTATCAGCCCCTGCGCCTCCAGCTAAGGTATCATCATCTTCACCACCAAAGATTGTGTCATTGCCACCATCCCCAAAGATGACATCATTACCAATTCCCCCAAACAAAGTATCTAAGCCATCTCCAGCATAGATAGTATCTTCTCCAACATCACCCACAATCGAGTCATTTCCAGTATCACCAAAGATGGAATCATCTCCCGTTCCTGCTGAAACGGTATCTGCCCCTGAACCACTACTGATAGTATCGTCTCCATCTCCACCGATGATCGAATCATTGCCATCACCGGCAAAAATGGTGTCATTATTCTCTCCGGCATCAATAGTATCGTTATCTATACCACCGAGAACTAAGTCTTGACCGACTCCGGCAAAAATTAGGTCTTGTCCTTCTTCTCCATAAAGAGAATCATCTCCGGCATTTCCGGTCAGGGAATCATTTCCACTCCCCCCTAAAAGGGTATCGTTCCCAATACCACTAATGAGAATATCATCATTATTCCCACCGGAGAGTAAATTACTATCATCTCCAGCAACTAAGGTGTCATTGCCATCTTCTCCTAACAAGGTATTGCGACCTGCACCTCCATCGAGAGAGTCATTTCCTTGACCTCCAAATAGAGAATCGTTCCCAATTTGACCCAGGAGAATATCGTCTTCTTCATCTCCTTGCAAAACATCATTTCCTTCTCCCCCGTCGAGAGAATCTCGTCCGCTTCCTCCTTGTAAAACATCTCGGTTGCCTAGTCCTAAGAGGGTATCATTTCCAGCAAATCCTCTGATATTTTCACTTAAACCACTACCTGTAATTAAATCATCGCCGTCCGTGCCGGAAATAATATCATCAACAATAGTGATACTAAAGGCATTCTGGGTTGTCGTCCCAACGTTATCGGTGAGAATGAAAAGAAAGTCGTCTTCTCCTGATAGATTTCGAGAATTATATTCAATGGAACCGTTGTCAATATTTTCTTGAGTAAACCTTTCTCCCAAATTAATCACTTGAGGTGTAGACCCGATGGCTTGTAAATTCCCTAAGCTGGGTTCTTGGGTAATTTGGTAAAAAATTTCATTCGGGGGATTATCAGGGTCTACTGCCAAAAGATTTCCAGCAGTAAGATTTTCCACATCATTAAGCGCAATAATAATCCCGTTATTCACTAATAATGTTGGGGGAATATTAACGTTAACTGTGACTTGAGCCGTTGACGTTAAGCCATAACTGTTTTGAATAGTATAACTAAAGGTTTCTGGCCCTGTAAAACCGGGATTCGGTGTATAGACAATATTTCCTCCGGTGGAAATCGCTACACTGCCATTGGCAACTGTCCCGACGCTCACTAAAGTAAGGGGACTCCCCTGGGGATCTGTATCATTTGCTAGTACGTTAAAGGTTACAGAACCATCAGGAGTTCGTTTTACGGTGTCATTTTGAGCAATGGGGGGTTGTAACGGGGGAGTAGTTGGCGTCGGTGGAGTCGTTGGGGTAGGAGATGTTGTGGGTGTGGGTGGAGTTGTTGGGGTAGGAGATGTTGTTGGCGTCGGTGGAGTTGTGGGTGTGGGTGGAGTTGTGGGTGTGGGTGGAGTTGTGGGTGTGGGTGGAGTTGTAGGTGTGGGTGGTGTTGTTGGAGATGGAGTCGGAATCGGAATAATCGTACCAGAAATGGGAGTAAAACTATCGGCGTTGATGGTGGTGCTATTGACCCCAATCAAAACGGCAATATAATCTCCTGCACTACCATTTCTAATAATGGTATTCCCGGCATTTTCAGCACTTTGGGTAATCGATAAGTCACTAAATTGTAAACCCGCAGCTAAACCAATGCGATCGCCCGGTTCAAAATCATTCACAATTTGAGCGTCTTCTAAATTCCCCCCTCCACTTTCGGGAGTCATCACGAAGGTATCATTTCCTGACCCGCCGGTGAGAGTATCGACACCAATACCGCCCCAGAGAAAATCATCTCCGGTTTCACCGGAAATTTGATCATCTCCTTGACCTCCGAAGGCAGTATCGTTACCAACACCTCCAAATATCGTATCGTTGCCTGTATTTCCTTGGAGACTATCAGCACCGTCATTCCCAAATAACAGGTCTTCTTCGTCTCCGCCTGTTACCGTATCATTTCCCGCATCCCCCCAGACGACATCACTGCCTTTATCGCCATAGACGAGATCATTGCCGTCTCCCCCTCTAACACTATCGCCTCCTTGACCGCCATAAAGGCTATCATTTCCCAAATTCCCAATGATGGTATCGTTACCGAGTTGTCCTAACCCAGTATCGTCTCCTTCACTCCCATCGAGAAAATCATTATCCTTACCGCCATTGAGTTCGTCGTTCCCTTCTCCTCCGGTAAGACTATCATTTCCTTCATTGCCGTAGAGGGTATCATTACCTTCATCCCCTCGGAGTTCATCATTTCCCGCTAAACCAAAGATGGTATCGTCTCCATCTAAACCGTTGATCACATCATTTCCAGAGGAACCTGTAATATAATCACTGGTTTCTGTTCCTTGACCAATTCCTTCAATAATAATCGGGCGGTTTCCCGCTAACACTTCAATAAAAACTTGGGCTGGGGCAGTTCCTTCTACAATCGTATAACTAAAACTATCGACTCCAAAAAAATTCGGGTCAGGAGTATAAGTAAAAATTCCCGCCCCATTAAATACTAAGGTTCCATTGGAGGTTGAGCTAAATTGAGCAATACTGATACTGGTTCCACTTCCTCCGGTAATGGAATCATTTTCCAGAACATTAAAAAAAGTTGCTTGTTGAAAGTTGGTCTGAAAAAAGTCATTATTAGCAATCGGAGCCGGATTTGTCCCGCCACTTTCAGAAGGTGTAGGTGTAGGAGGTGTGGTGGGGGATGTTGTGGGGGGTGTGGTGGGGGATGTGGTTGGAGGTGTTGTTGGGGTGGGAGATGTTGTTGGGGTGGGAGATGTTGTTGGGGTGGGTGCTGGGGGATTTTGAGGGACAAAAATTACATCACCATTGGCACCCGGTAAGGTTTCTCCAACTAACCCGGTGAAGCTTTGAAAGATACCCGGAAGTTCTGTCGGAAAAATTAACAGGGTTTCCTCTGTATTAATAACTCTGGCCCTAACAGTATTAATTGCTGCACTTGTCATTTGTTAGTCTCCTCATGAATAAACCCAAGCAATCAAATTAACTCCTTACACCCCAACCTCGTTTCATTTATAGCATTCCCAGAAGGGTTGATGATAGTAACATCAATTTCTATAAATTGATCGGATTCAATTGTTTACCCGAAAACAAACATGACCAACCTCATTTTAATATTATTAGTAGAAAATTTTTTATTTCAAAAATGAGTGAGTTTCCTTGTGGAAGCCTTCCAAAATTGAAAATTGTACATTCAAAATGATGAAGAACTCAGAAAAAAAAAGAAGAAAAGCTAAAACTTGTACTTCATTGATTTCAAGTCCTTGCGTGAGATTTTATAGGTTAGTCTGAAGGTAAATTTTACCTTCTAGGGTTAGTTTTTAGGTAGACGATCCTGTACAAGTGGTGTCCCAACACTATTCCCTATATTATCTTATTTTTTCGCTTGTTCAATTTGAACCAATCGAAAGCTAAATATTCCCCAACTTACAGTTCAATAATAATCCTGATTACTGATTACTGATTACTGATTACTGATAACTGATAACTGATAAAGGGGGCCAAGTTGTTCTTGGCCATTAACCGCTAAATCACTGTGACACAGAATTAAGCGATCGCTGACCCGACTCAACAAATCTACAATAATACGACGTAATCGTTGTAGATCAGCTTCCAACCCCTCTTCCACTGTCCAGGGACGATGCTCTCGTTCCCTCAAAAACAAAGGTGCTCCCCACAGGATACTTGCTCCCCCACTTAACCACAAGGGAGATCCCACATCAAGCCAAAAGTGCCAACGATGGGATGCTCGACTGGCCCGATATTGGAAAATTGTTCCTAAAGTCACCCCCCCAGGTTTAATCCCCAAACTGGATATGGGATAGGGATTCGCAGAAACCACTCCTAGGCGCAATAACTGAATAAACTGACCCACTTGTTCTGAAGGGGTGACACCAGTTTGCAGTTGTAAACGATTCTGCACGTCCCAATAATGAATTGCCGTTTCCATTAACTCTCGCAGGACGGACAATTGATCCGGTCTTAAACTAGAATTATGAATTAAAAATTGCTGAATTCCCCGGTCTAACAGCACCACCGGACTTGCTAAGAGTCGTTGTTGATACTGTTGTTGTTGAACTTCAACCCAATGCAGAATCTGTTGGTAAGCTTGCGTCCCTTGATATCCCAACCGATCCCAACGGGGAAAAGCCGTCACCGGAAGCAACCGAGGATTTTCCCAATCTGGCACAAAACAATGATCCGCCAACAGACCAGCCCGTACAGGGTCAATCACAGGGGTTGACAATTCCCTGTTGCCTTCATAACTGAGGGTGACGAGCATTTCTGCGATCGCATCTCGGTGGACAAGGCGACCATTTCCCGGATAAATCAAGGCCATGAGGGTTAATAAAGCTCGAACCAGGGGAGAACTGACGAGGGGACGTTGTTCTTGCATCGACTCCACCGTAATACCTGCATGGTTGAGCAGTTCTCGCAGGGTATAACGGGCAATGGCATCTAAACCGGGAGCAATAACAGCAATTTCATCCGGTTGTACTTGACCTGTTTTTACGCCTGCAATAATCTGTTCAGCCGTTTGTCGCAGTAAATCAGCCCGTGATAGGGTTTGAATCGATTTAATATTAGGAGAAAATAATAGGGAGTCGGGAAAGGCGATCGCATTTTCAAACACTAATTCCAAAATTGGTTGCGCCAGGTCTTTTCCTAAACCTTGGGGTGAGTCTAAGGTTTCCACACGACAACGGGATTGTAAACTGGCGAGGTCATTGGGATCAGCCCCTAACCCTAACCTTACAGCCCCCTTTGGATTGTAGGTGAATGCAGCCATTTTTCCCTGCTCCAGAAAGAACTCAAACAAGTGGCGAGCGAGGGCGGGATATTCATCCACATCATCAGCTAAAACCACTGGATATCGACGCAGTAAGTGTTTTTGATAGATGGGATGATGCAGCAGGTGTTGACCATAGAGGTCTGCAATGATCCCATAGGTGAGTAACCCCCGTTCTAAGCACCAGTTTTTCCACTGTTTCAACCAAAAACCGATTTGTTGATTCAGGGTTTCTATTGTCTGTCTGCGGGAGTCAAACCCCTGCTCTAAAATCTGGGGAATGTCTTCAATGGAGGTTCCACTCAGAGCAGCCAGTTGTAGAAGATCCAAGACTTGGCGTACCCTACGATTAACGCTAATCCCTGGACGTTCTAAGCTGTGGATTTCTAGATCACGACTCCAAAGTTGCAGCGCAAGTTCCTGTTCTGTTTCAGGACGTAATCGCAGGGGAAATTGGGCTTTTAACCCTAACTTTTCGACTAATAGGGGCCAAAATAGAATCACTTCATCTTGAAAAAAGCCTAGGGGGGTTGTGGAGTAAAAAGAATATTGTCCTTGGGGTGTAGTGGTCAAACGCTCTGCTAAGACCATCCGATTATCACTATTAGCCGCAAAAATTAAGGTCGTCGTCCCCGTGAGTTGAAGCTTTAATCGGCTTTTTTCCCTTTTCTTTTTCCCCCGTTGGGGGTTGGGGAGTGTTCCTAATACAGGTGTCCATTCACAAAATAACTCAATGAGGCGAGTAGTTTTGCCACTACGGGAACCTCCAGTAATCCACAAAGCAGGAGACAGCACAGCAATCCGATAGAAATTTGCTAATATACCTCGTACATTGTACCGATCAAGGAGACAGTAGACAGCAGACAGGACAGAGCAAGGCAACAGTCACAAGTCATACGATAGAAGACACTTGAAAACTCCTAACTGATAACTGATAACTGATAACTGATAACTGAACTATGGCGACTTCTAACTCTAATTTTTTAAACCGATGGTTTGGGAATGCAAATCAATGGTTCCGTGATACACCCGAACGGGCTTTGGATCAAGCTTATGATGCGGCTTTGAAGATTCGTTCCCTGGAAAATGAGCATTTTCAAGGGGAAAAAATTCCTTCGGAATCTCATACTGAATATAGCGATCGCACTCTGGCTTATTTTAATTCTGAATTGAAAAAACATCTCAAAATAATTCAGACTCGCTTAATGGTATTTAATGCTAGTCGTTCGGTTTTGGGATTATCTGAACAACTCAATCCGGCCTCAACGGTGAACGGTGAAATCACCCATAATCTGGAAAGGAATGGTTCATTACCGGACTCTAAAATTATTTCTATTATCTGTGAAAAGCTCGATTATATTGATACGGTGATTTCTCGATACCACCCCATGACACCGGAAGATTCCGTTGCCTTAATGAAAGCACCTACGAATCAATCTCTATCGCTGCGGAATACAGTTATTAATCAAGATCTTAGCATTACAAATGCTCCGGGAAACAATAAATCTTTAAATAATGGAAGTTCGACTTCAAGTTCAGGAAAAACAATTCAAGAGGATTTAACAACTAAACCTTCCCCTAGTGTTCTTCCTCGCTCTTTGCTGAGAACTTTAAATCGGGTTCAACAGGAACTCAGACCTGAATCTGAGTTTGAAATGATCCAAAATTATCGAAAATCTAAAATTAAAACCCTTGTTTCTATCCGATTTGTTTTATTGATCATTTTAATTCCTTTACTCACTCAACAATTGGCTAAAAATTTTGTAGTGGGGCCGATTGTGGATCGGGTTTTTACCAATCAAGAACAAACGCCTATTTTTCTGAATGTTAATATGGAGGAGGAAGCTTTTGTTGAGCTTCAACATTATGAACAACGATTAAGATTTCAAGCTTTAATTGGTCAAGCTCCTCCCCTAAACCCACAAGAACTTGATGAAAAATTAGAGGAAAGAGCCAAAGAATTAGCGGAAGAATATAAAGTTGATGGAAGTAATGCCATCAAAAATGTTTTTGCCGATATTATCGCTGTTTCTATGTTCTGTTTTGTCCTAGTTTCTAACCGGAAAGAGGTAGAAATTCTCAAATCATTTATGGGGGATTTAATTTATGGATTGAGTGATAGTGCTAAAGCGTTTATCATTATTTTATCCACCGATATGTTTGTGGGGTTCCACTCTCCCCACGGTTGGGAAGTAATCTTAGAAAGTACAGCGCGACATTTTGGACTTCCTGAAAATCGGGATTTTAATTTTCTGTTTATTGCTACTTTTCCGGTTATCTTAGATGCGGTGTTTAAATATTGGATTTTCCGCTATCTCAACCGCAGTTCACCTTCTGCTGTTTCTACCTATAAAACGATGAACGAGTAAGGGTTATTCCAGAATGGCAACACGGGCATAATTTAGCCCACTAACCCCCGGAAGGGGATCAACGATTCCAAATTCAATTTGAGAATCTACCCACCCTTCCCGATGCAAATAGCGAAAATATTGTTGATATTCTTGCCATTCTTCTTCTGTTGAATAAACTAGGGTTAGCATTCCGGGTTGGGTAATGCGAATTTTGGTGTCTTTATCCACGCCTTTATCAATCCGTTTTTTAACAATTTCATACCGGATATCACGGGTTCCTCGAACAGCAAAAATACCTTCGGTATTCTCATCATGAAAAATATCAATCGGGGTATATTGGACTAAAACTAAATGGGCTAAATCTAGGGTGATTTTTTGTTCTGATTTTAAGCGAAATATCCTGCGGGCGCAATCACACATTGCCCTCAGTTGTTCATATCTTAAACTGCGGATATGAAAGGAGGTAAACCGAGAATCAATGGACTTTCCAACATAAATAATATGATCCATCCCATCACTGAATTCCATTTCACAATAATGGGGAAGAATGGTCTGCATTTGCTCTTGCCAGTGTGTCCAAACTTGTTG
The DNA here is from genome assembly GCF_014697575.1 of Planktothrix sp. FACHB-1365. Lineage (GTDB taxonomy): Bacteria > Cyanobacteriota > Cyanobacteriia > Cyanobacteriales > Microcoleaceae > Planktothrix. The sequence goes on from NZ_JACJSC010000030.1 coordinate 67,966, forward strand.
TAAATGATAGGTAATTTGGTTTAACATTTCATCATAGTAAGATCGGGCAGTATAAACACATCCATGTTCATTATTACAAGCTTCTTTATACTGTTTTAAAGCAGTTTTTACCTTGGGACTACACTGAGAAAAACAATCAAAATAAATTTCTAAATGCTCTTTCAAATAATCCGTTGAACTCATTTCAATTTCAACATTAATTTCTGTTTTAAGTTGAGTAATATAGTCTTGTAAATCCAGTTTAAGCTGTTCTCCTAATGAGGATTTTTGGGTTTCACATAAAGCTTCTACAATATTAATAGCTAATTGAAATTGTTCTAGTAAATCTACCTGAATCGCCCGATTTCGTTGTTCCGATGAACCTCGAATATCAGAAATTCCATAGAGGGGATAAACGGTTTCAAAGATAATTGTTTCGGGTTGAAATCCCCAACTCCGGCGCTCTGCTTCTTGTAAAAATCGCCATTCAACGGACGGATGAATATTGCGTAAGTTTGTGAATTGTTCTTGTAAACAATGGCAGAATGCTGTAATCAAAGCTGGGATTAATTGATAGGCGTTTTTAACATCAGTTAAGGTAAAATGATTGGGGTGATCACTGGTTAATCCCACTACCCCTAAAATTTGTTGACTTCCTTGTAAATTAACGGATTGAATCACTAAGGGAATTAATAAAACCGAACGGATATTTAGCTTTCTTAAATAGCGTTCACAATCTGTCAAACACTGTTGTCTCAGGTCGGGAATATTAATGACTTGATTGTCTTGAAGTGCTTGTAACATCGGAGAATCTTTTAAGGCTTCCAGAGGATAAATGATGGGTTGGTAAAGGGGATTATTCTTTAAACTCTGGGATAATTTGGCTTCTTGTCCTTGAATTCTCATGACTAAACAAGTTTTAACTCGAAATAAAGCTTGTAATTGTTTTTCAATATTTTCCCATTGCTGAGATTGGACAATTAAATCTCGACTAATTAATTGATGGGTAAGACGACGCATTTGTTCGGATTCGGTAATCTCTAATCCTTCTAACAAAAATACTCCCTTGACTTGATAGTTTTCTAAATTTAATTTTTGGGCAATATAATCTAAATTTCCAGGTTTTAAAAACCAACTTTCTCGCTCAGAAAAGGGCATTAAGTTAAATTTAAACTCTGCAAAGTCATCAAGTTGAGAATTCAGTTTTGTGATCTGTAATAAATCGGAATTTAACCAAATTGAAATAAATCGTTGTTCTGAAGTGTTAGCTGAATTTAAAATAGCGATCGCTGACTGATTAAACAGTTGTAAAAATTGTAAATCAATGTCATAATATTGCTTCAGAATGTGATGTAAGAGATGATAACGATAGAGTTGTTCAAAGGTTAAACTATCCCACTGTTGAAACAGATCTGAAATTTTAAGATTTAAGCCGTTAAAGAGTCCGTCTTCAATTTTAGGATTTTTAGTTTTTCCCCCCCACTTCGCCGATAATCCTGTTTCTGAGCCTAATAAAGTTGAATGAATATTAGAAACTTGACAAAATAATTCATTCCCATAACGCAAGATTAAAGTTTGTGGCTCAATGACTGCCATCAACAGATGACTACAGCGCTGTAAATAGAATAACTGTTCTAAACTCTGTTTCCAATCCTGAAGGGGTTCAACTTTCTCGGACAGGGTTAATGGTTCTGTAGAGTCCGATGATACAGTATCTTTAGAAAGTTTACTGTTAGTGGAAACCGACTTAGAAATAGTCATAGCACAGCACCAAATTGGGGTGAAAGCTGAAGTTATCTCAATCTTCTACAGGTCGTATTTTTTTAGCTGCCCTATTTTTAGAAAGGTGCGAGAGCTATATCTATAATTTTATCAGGTTTTTGCCTAGGTGACAACCCCGTCCGATTCCTAAGCTGTTTATTTTTTGGTTAAATTAATAATACAAAGAACTAACTCATCAGGTTCTATGGGTTTGGCAAGGTGAACTTGAAATCCAGCCGCTAGAGCTAAAGCGTGGTTTGTTTCTCCAGCATAAGCTGTTAACGCGATCGCAGGAATGGAGGATGTTTTTCTGACTTCTGCAATTAACCCATAACCATCCATTTCTGGCATCCCAATATCCGAAACTAACACATCCGGCGCAAAATCCGACATCAAAGCCAAAGCTTCCCGTGCGCCGTTTGCAACTCTCACTTGGGCCCCGGCTTGTTCTAAAATAAATTCGACTAAATCTCGAATATCAACTTCATCATCAACCACTAAAATTTTTAACCCGATTAAGTCAATTTCCTCTGGATCTGTTGTTGGAGATTGAGGTTGTTCTTTCTTATATTCCATTAAGGGTAACTGAACGAGAAACACCGAACCTTGTCCTTCTCCTAAACTATCAACGCTGACTGTTCCCCCATGTAATTCTGTGAGATGACGGACAATGGCTAATCCCAATCCTAAACCGCCAAATTTACGAGTTGTTGTACTATCTTCTTGACGAAAATAGTCAAACACAAAGGGTAAAAATTCAGAATTAATTCCTTTTCCGGTATCTTTAACTTGAATTTGAGCTTGACCTTCTCGACACTCTAATCGCACCTCAACAATCCCTCCAGCAGGAGTAAATTTAATCGCATTCGATAACAAATTCCACATCACCTGTTGTAACCGAGTTTCATCCCCCAAAACATAGATAAAACCTGGAGATTCACCGGACAAAGCCTCTGAACTTCTCAAAACTTGTCCCAAAGAAATCACTTCAAACGTCACCTGAATTCCCTTTGCTTCTGCTGCTAATTTCACGGTTTCTAAAGCGGCTTGAATGGTGGGAATTAAATTGACGGGTTCCATATTTAACGCCATTTTTCCGCGTAAAATTCGAGAAATATCTAATAAATCTTCAATCAATTGAGTTTGTAATTTAGCATTGCGTTCAATGGTTTCTAATGCACGGGCGGTTCCTGCTGCATCAAATTTGCGAGTTTGTAACAGTTTTGTCCAGCCTAAAATCGGATTCAACGGCGATCGCAACTCATGGGATAAAACCGCCAAAAATTCATCTTTAATCCGGTTCGCAACTTCTGCTTCTTCCCGGGCGGCTCGTTCACGGGTTAACAGTTTTTCTCGCTCTTGTTCGGCTTGTTTTCGGTCAGTAATATCTCGACAAATCGCCTGTACCGTTGGTAAACCATTGAGGGTAAACAAAGTCGCACTCACTTCAACCGGAATTCGCTCCCCCTGTTTGGTGCGATGCACCGATTCCGCCACCAAACGCTTCTGCTCCAGCAGTTGTTCTATATTGGCTTGGGGATAAACCCAGGATGAACCCACAATATCGGCCACAGACATCCTAAGCAACTCTTCCCGACTAAACCCTAACCGATTACACGCTTGTTGATTCACCTCGATAAACCTTCCGGGTCGGTAATCTGGTGTCAGATGATACACTAGCACCCAATCTTCCATACCATTAAATAAGGTAATAAACCTCTGTTCCCGTTCTCGTAATTCCTCTTCGGCTCGTTTGCGATCGCTAATATCCAAAAACGCACCAATCACTCCCCGAATTTTCCCCCTCTCGTCCCGTAAGGGAACCGCCCGACCATAAATATACCGAACTTCCCCATTTTCAAAGACAAACTCAAATTCTGCCTCAACATCCTCCCCCGTGCGTCCCGCCCTCTGCATCGGTAAGTCTTCTGGGGGAATATCAACCCCCTGGCGTTGAATTTTGAATGAAAAAGGATAACTTCCATCTTCCGGGGTAGCCGTCACAATCCCGCCAGACGGTAACTGTACCAATTGATGGGCAGCCCGGTTTGCTGTCATATCATGACATTGGGGATCGTGGGCAACCCAAACCGCAGCCGGAACCGTTTCCATAAAAGTTCTCAATTCCTCAGCTATTGCATTAGCCAACCCTTCACTTTCACGTAAAGCTAATTCCACTTGTTTATGGTCGGAAATATTAACCCCAGAACAAGTCACTCCGATAACTTCATCCTGAGTATTGCGTAAAGGTTCAATGGTTAAATCAAAATAATATTTCTGTCCCTCAATGCTCAAGCAAAGTTCCTCCCGTGCCCCGGTAGCGGTTTCTAAAACTCTTGATTTGAGTTGAACCAGTTGGGATGCTTGTTCATCTGGAAGTAAATCAAAATCGCTGCGACCGATAATTTCATCAGCAGATTGTTTCAGAAAGGGATTATAAATCCAGGTGTAGCGTAAATTTTTATCTTGATTAAATAACGTAATCGGTGCACTTTTAAGAGCAACTCGCAACCGTTCTTCACTTTGGAGTAAAGCTGCTTCTGATAATTTGCGATCGCTAATATCACTAAAAGAAATTGCCACACCATCACCAATTTTAACACACATATTCCGAAACCAACCCATAATTCCTTCTGATTGGTAAGATAACTCAATATCGTGGGGTTCTCCCGTTTCCACCACTCGCACATAACGTTCAAATAAATCACTATTAGTTTTATTCCCTGGAAGCACCTCTAAAAGTCGCTTACCGATTAACTTGTCAACGGTTTGCTGCAAAATATCAGCCGCCTTCGGATTAACATAAGTCCACTCAAAATCAATAATTGTACCCGTTTCATCTCGCACACTTTGCAAAATAGTAAAGGCATCTAAGGATAATTCTTGAGCCACCCGAAACCGTTCCTCACTGAGACGCAAAGCAACTTCTGCTTGTTTTCGTTCAGTAATATCTCGCCAATAAACCGCCAAACCTTCTTGATAAGGATAAACCTGGGCTTCATACCAAAACCCCGGATGAATCGTTGAAGTTTCAAAATGTTCTGCCTCCTGATTTTCCATGACTTCATGCAGTTTTTGAGCTTCAATAGATTCTAAAAAATTAGGATAAATTTCCCACAAATTACACCCTAATAATTCCCCTCTGGTTTTCAAAAATAGCCGTTCTGAAGCTTGGTTAATATAGGTAAATCGCCACTGATGATCTAAGGCAAAAAAGCCATCGGTAATACTTTCGAGAATATCAATCACCTGAGCTTTTGTCGTCTTTAATTCTTGTTCTCGAATTGTGGCTTCCTGTCGCAGTCGAGTCAGTTCTAACATTGAGTGGACACGAGCTAAAAGTTCACGGGCGGAAAACGGTTTAATGAGATAATCATCAGCCCTCGCTTCTAAGCCTTCAATATCTGCCAAGGCTTCTGAGCGTTGTCGTTCAGTTTCGTAGGCTTGAGCATTGGCGATGGCAGTTGCGACGTGATTGGCAATTAAATCAAAAAACCCCCGATAGGAGTCATCAAAGGCACGTCGGGGGCTAATTCCTAGGATTAAAAACTCAGCTAAATGAGATTGAGACTTTTGGGTTAAGGGGATGACCATCGCAGCCTGGGAAGGTTCATCCCAAGTCGCCTGTGGTAACGTCTGGAACCGGGTGTTTAAGTCTTTTAATAGTAGGGTTTCCCCGGTTTGGTTAACAAGATTTAACTGCCAAGGATCAGAATTTTCGGTTAAGTTAATCGGGGATAGGGCAATGAAATCATGGGGTTCTATTCCGGCGGTTCCTGCAAGAACAGCTTGTTTGCCCTCTTGAATGCGATACAACAGGGCAAAGGGGATGTCCATGTTGTTAGATGCGATCGCCTGAATTGCACGCTGACAAGCGGTTTCAACGGTTTTAGCGTCCGTGGTGGCTGTGGCAATTTCCCGCAGGGTTTGCAGTCGTCGTTCTCCGATAATTTGTTCGGTGGTTTCGGTGACGGTACAAAAAATACCCCCGACTCCGCCACTTTCGTCGGTAATCGGACTATAGGAAAAGGTAAAATAGGTTTCTTCGGTATAGCCGTAACGGTGCATGATCAGCATCAAATTTTCCGACCAGGTAGGCTGACCGGTATGCAGCACACTTTCGGCTAAAAGTCCCACGACATCCCAGACTTCAGCCCAACATTCTTTCGCAGATTGTCCGAAAAACTGGGGATGTTTTCGGGTTCCTAAAATCGGGCGATACGCTTCATTGTAGAGGTTGATGTATTCTTCGCCCCACCAAATGAACATGGGATAGCGAGAGTTTAAGATAATACTGACGGCGGTTCGTAAACTCTGAGGCCATTGTGACGGTGGGCCGAGAAGGGTTTTTGACCAATCCAAACTACAGATTAACTCATGGATTTCTCCTTGCCCACTGAACGAATCTTTTGACAGGTGAATGTTCACTCTTTTGAACCCCCATTTTAGTCCTTAGTCGGAAAAATATTGAGCCAGAAGATCCCGACTTCGTTCTTGCAGAGTTGGTTCTGGCGAAGTGCTCATCTGATGGAGTAATTGCTTAATCTGATTTAAGGCTAAAGGTAGGGGTTTGGTTCGCCCATTCTCCCAGCGATTGACGCTTTGGAATGATACCCCTAATTTTAAGGCAAATTGAACTTGGGACAAATTCAGACACTGACGAGTTTCACGAATTAACTGTGCTACTCTTGGTTGCTCTGTAGCTTTCATAACAAAAGATAAAAAGGATTAATAATTAGCTCGAACTATACCAGATGTTATATTTAACATAACATCTATCTAAAGATAGAGTTATTTTTTTTACAGGTAAGGGTATTGATAACTGATAACTGATAATGCGGATACTTGATAACTGTATTAGCTAATATCTTGAACAATCCGAAAACCAGCGTGTTGATAGAAATTCGGACGGAACCAATTGCGATAATATTTCAAAGCTTCTGTGCCGTTTGTAATCCAGCATCCCCCTAACATCATTTGATGGTCGTTATCAAAAAAGATGGCTGAATTATCTTCATAAAGGAAATGGGGTTCATATCCTGAAAGGGGGTTTAAATTATCACTCAACCATTCCCAAACATTCCCCCGCAAATCATAAAGTCCAGAGTAACTTTTTGCCGTTTCTAACATTCCAACAGGACTCGGTGAACCGAATTTAAAATTGAGATTATAATTGTCTACATCTCCTACTAAACCATTACCGTAAGTGGCGACATTGTACTCGGCTTCATTCATTAACCGAGTTCCTTCACCTTTCCAACGACAATAAGCCATTGCTTCATAGTAATTGACTTCTGCTGGCCAATCTAACGGTAAATCCATTTCATCAAACTGAGCGCGATATTTATAACTGCCCTTTTCTAACCGCCAAAATTTGGGATGTTGGATATTATTTTCAGTTTTCCATTGCCAAGATTTTTCATCCCAATAGTCTTGATTTTCGTAGCCACCCGCCTTAACAAAATCCAGAAATTCGCTATTAGTAATTAGATATTTACTCGCTAAAAAAGGTGCAACTTCAACGGTGCGTGACCCATAATCAATATCCCAACCATAGGTTGGATCATCAA
>NZ_JACJSC010000031.1 GCF_014697575.1 Planktothrix sp. FACHB-1365
ATTGTGTTAATTGCGGGTTTCATTGTGATAGAGATGTTGCCGCAGCAATGGTGATGCTTAATTATGCAAGGGGTATGGAACGTGCCTCTTCAGATGCAGATGAGAATACCTCTACAGGAGTGCGGAAGCTTCAAGCAAGTTTCTCAGTTGAAGCGTCAGAAACGCACATCGAGCGCGATAGCGGATGTGCGTAGTTCATTAAGATATACTTGTTTTGATCGTGTTAAACTGATCCAGCCTTGCACCCATTAGTCCGAAAACCTTTAGAATAGATTCTATATGAAGCCTAAAATTGCGATCGCTTGTCAGGGAGGAGGAAGCCAAACCGCTTTCACGGCGGGTGTCTTTAAAGCCCTATTTGAAAACAAGATTCAGGATTATTTTAATATTGTCAGCTTAAGTGGAACTTCTGGAGGCGCGATCTGTGCATTTCTGATTTGGTACGCCCTGAAAAAAGGGGATGATATTATTTGGAAACGACTGATCGACTTTTGGGAAGATAATACAGCCCAAACCGCTCAAGAAAAGTTTTTCAACGATTCTGCAATTAAAACTCTGGAATGGGTCAGCAAAGGGAAAATTCCTCAGTACAATTTAAGTCCTTATTCACCGATTGTTAAAGCTTGGTTTTCCTTTGCGACCCAAGGTTTACGCAGTCGATTTACTGATTTTGAAGAATTACTAGGAGCCCATATTGATTTCTCAGAATTAGCAACTTGGGGTATGCAACCCGAACCCCCAATTTTACTGATCGGCGCTTGTAATATCCTCACAGGGAGATTACATAAATTCAACTCCTATCGCGAAGCTATTAAACTCGAACATATCTTGGCTTCTGCTTGCATACCCAACCTTTTTCCTGCTGTTTCCATTGAAGAAATGGCGTATTGGGACGGACTTTTTTCCGATAATCCACCGATTGATTCTTTGATTAAAAGCAATTTTGTGGGAATTGCTAATCTTCCCCAGGAAATTTGGGTGATTAAAATCAATCCCACAACGAGGGATAAGATTCCCACAGAAGCCGATGATATTGCTGATCGTCGTAATGAATTAGAGGGAAACCTGTCTTTATTTCAAAGCCTTGGTGAAATCGAAAATCTCAATAATCTCTTTTTAAGGGGGGCATTTAATGAGGAATTTCTAGCAAAAATAGATGTTAAAGAACCGATGAAAATTCCTAAATCTTTTCCTGATGATCCTGACCAAGATTACCATATTCCGATGATTGAAATGTCGGAAGATTTAGCCAAACTATTGAATTACGAAAGTAAATTAGATCGCTCTCCAGAAATGATTAATCGCTTGATTCAAGATGGGGAAAAACAAGGGAAAAAGTTTATTGAAACTCGATTAAAACAGATGGGTTTGAATAATGAATCCAGTTAAAATCAAAAGAAAGGTTATAGTTACCCTAATTCTCAGAAGTTTGCTACTAACCCTTCCGGTTTTTGATGTACCTCTCTTTTGTCACTTTAAGGGAAAACCTTGATTTTCCGTAGCCTGAAATGACGTAACTTTCTCCAAATTCCTCTTAGTGACAAAAGAGGGATGTACAGTCATTTCTTCAATAATCTTCTCATAGCCGTCAATAAAAATTGGATGAATTTCCAACCTATTAACAAGAGGATACCGACCATCAATGTAGAAGTCAGAAAAGATGTAATTTGCTCAAAACCCAGTTGGTTAGGGGAAGTGAATAATTTTTCGATGAAGGTAGTTATTACAAGAGGATAGCCCAGAAGTTGTCGCCATAAAATTGGGAAAACTAGCCAGATAAAATATCCTATAATGCTAAAGCTAGTAACTGTGTAGATTGCCAGAAAAGACATCATCAGTGGAGACCAGGGTAAACGCTTGTTTGATGGGTTGTTGATTTGACTAAATATGTGACGGAAAATGCGTCCGGGTTCTCGACTGAGATTGGTCACACCTAAAGCGTCTGATAAAGCCCAGTAACCATCAAATTTAAAGACTGGGTTTAGATATAAAATACAACTGGAAGCGATCGCTAAAATAGCTATTTTAAGGGCAGCCCATTCCGTAAATTTGTAAAAAATTATATAAATTGCACCAACAATTAGTTGAAAAAATACTCCTCCAAAATCAATGATGACGCGCTGCCAACGTTTCAATCTCCAAGCATCGGTGACATCGCTATAAAAGGCTGGAAATATGAAGTAAATTGTTAAACCAATATTACTAGGTTCTGCCCCATAATAAACGCAAGCACTAGCATGACCTAACTCGTGGAATAGCAGAGAAATGAAAAAGAAAAAGTATCCCCAAATTAAGTCTTCTTTTGCCCATCTTAAAAATAAATCATTTCGCGGGGCAAATCCTGTAGCTACAATAATAAGAGTTAAAAGTAAAATACCTACGGGTTGATAATAGGCAACAGAAAGATAAGACGCAATCTTATTAACAATTTTTTTGGGGATAAGTGGCAGGTGCAGTAAAAAACCTGAAAGCTGGTTTTTTTTATTTTCTTCGATTTCGCTCAGGTCAGAGATGACTTTTTGATAAGCTGCCTCTACCTCAGAGGGTGATAGATTTTTCCCTGTTTTTTGCCGGACTATTTCAGAAATTTCTTCAAAGGATTTACCTAAGCTATTTTCGTAGAGGAGTTCATAGGCAAAAACAGATAATCGGATATATTTTGGGGGATTACCCACTAATAATAAATAAACAGGTCGATTTTCTGATGTTTCCACCACCAATCTTTCTTGAAGTTCTTGCAAGCTATATTTTTTGTGCATTTATGCTATTTTTAAATCGTCTACTTTTGCAATGATTCAATATTCTTATTACAGATTTTTTCGATATCATGAGATAGGGATTTAAAATTACTCTCTAAAGCTGAAATTGCTACACTTCGCCAAGCCAGTTCGGAAATATCTTTTGTTAGTTCTTTAGCAAGTTCAAGACTTTGACAAGCGATTTCGATTACATAGTTTATATGTCCGCCATAGTACATTTTTTTAGTTAAGCTTTTGAGGTTAATTTCATCAGGTTTAATCGGCCATTCCTGAATAATACGCGACAGTAATAAAGAAGGAATACCAAACTGTAAATCTTCTTTCCAGTCTTGAATATCGTCCCAGATTTGACGAGCAATTAGATACTGTTTAACAGCAGCAGTCAAGGGTTCAAAAAGACTCTCATCCCCTGACAATTCTACTAAAGCAGCAATATTACTTTTAATAGGTGCTGATTTATTAGCAGTGATTTCAATTGCTAATTCTTCGGTATATTCAGAGAAAGGTAACTCGCCTGAAGCGAATTTTTGTTCTTTAATACAGGCATCCATATATTCTTGGTAATAGTTGCGAAAACGTTGCCAAAATTTTGAATTAGGAGGAAAAATAGAGTATAAAATATGATAACCTTCTAACTGCATTGCTTGAATGCTCAAGCCATATTTAGTGGCTAAAAAAGCATCATTTGTGCGATCTGTAATCCAATCACACATAACCAAGGATGTTCCTAAAAGTTTTTCAGCAACCATAATTGGGCGGATTGTTTCTAGGGGGAGTGATGGAAAAACATCTAAAAATAATAGGGGTCCAAATCGTTCTAAAAAAACAAAGTTTATTGGAAATTCTATATCATTAGGCCATTGGTTACTTAAATCCTGAATAAATTTATCGACATTTTCGATAGTTTCTTGAGCTTGTAGCAAGTTTGCTTTCGCAATCAAATCTGTGTTGTTGTTATTATTCTCTGTAAAATTATTCATGATTTTAAGTTGGATAAATAAACATTAATCAGTAACAAAAATAAATGCAGATGTTACAGTATAAAAGCCTGTACAAATTCTGCATTTATCAGGTTAAATTAAATTTATATCCTAACAAAACCAAACGCCTAGTGTCTTACAATCAGGCATTTTGAGAGCATGAAAGGGGATAATAGTTGCAGTATAATCAATAGCTGCTAACTCAAGACGTTGTTCAAGTTCTTCAACTTCCAAATTTTCCAAATCTTCAGCACTGAGGGCGCTAAATTTCTGTTCCATGTTTTCAACTGTTTTGTCTGGGTTCATGACTTTTCTCCTAAGATTAGACGAATTTCTATGAATATACCCTTGAAAATCAAGCAGTCATTTCATATTGGACTACAAATCTAGCTCTCTTGAAAGCTAGTTTATTTAATTTTTATCTCTCTTTTTCATAATAAGCATTCTCAGGAATTTGTAAAGTCATAAAAAGTCTAAGTTTGGATAGATTTTGACAGACATTTTTGAGTAGTGATTGGTTTAAAAAGTAGAGTTTAGTTAAAAAAAGTTGCAAAAGGGTGAAAAAAGTAGTATGATTTCTGACAAAATAATATTTGTATCGCCTATGGATGTTCAAACAATCCTGAAGTGGGCCGATGAGTTGATGTTTATCAAAACAGGAACACACTTAAATAGTCTACAACAAGCTGTGTTAACAGGGGTTTGGCATAATCAAAAATATGGAGAAATTGCTGAACGCTATCACTGTAGTGAAGCGAATGTCAAGAGAGTTGCAAGCAATTTATGGGAAACAATATCAGAAGAATTAGGCGAAAAAGTTAATAAATCAAACTTCCGCGCCACGATGGAACGGTATAATATTTCTAATTCCCAAGTGGGTAATCTTGTTGTCCAGAGTCAATTTTTTGGAAGTAGCATCACAGTCTGTGGAGAAAATGGGCATTCTCAAGAAACCCCAAAAAACCGATCACCTTCCCCCGTTAACTCAGACAACAATCAACCCGAAAAATACCACGATATAACCGAAGTCTCAGAATGCGAAATATTTTGCAACCGCACCCAAGAATTAAATATCTTAAAACAATGGATACTGATGGAAAATAGTCGTATTATCACTATTTTTGGATTATCTGGTATTGGTAAAACAGCCCTCGCTACTCAACTGGTTGAACAAATAAAAGACGACTTTGATCGGGTGATTTGGCGAAGTCATAGTCAATTTTCTAGTCTAAAATCCCTAAAAACTAACTTAATTGAGTTTATTTCTCAACAGCAAGAAACTCAACAATTATCAGTTATTGACTTTTTGCGATCACATCGCTGTTTGATTATCCTTGATGATTTTCAAGAAACATTAACCAGTGGGGAATTAGTCGGTAGTTATTTCCCAGAATACAAAAATTATGGTAAATTATTAAAGCAAATTGGGCGATCGCCACATAACAGTTGCTTGCTACTCCTGAGTTGGGAAAAACCCATAGAAATTGCTACCTTAGAAGCTGAAAACTGCCATTGTCGAAGTTTAGAACTTCAAGGTTTAGGAGAGTCAGGAGAACAACTCTTAAAGGCGAGAGGATTAAATGATCAAGATCAATGGTTAGAACTGATTAACCTTTATGGCGGAAACCCTTCATGGTTAAACATTATTGCTTTAACGATACTCGATTTATTTAATGGTAACGTTGCTCAATTTTTATCTTATTCTACTCTGTTTTTAGGAGACTTAGAAACAATATTACAGGAACATTATCAAAGATTATCAGAGTCAGAAAAATTGGTCATGGTATGGTTAGCTAACCAAGAGACAGCAGCAGATATTTGCAGTAAACCCGCAGAATTTTTGTCGGACTCAGAATTTTTGAAAGCCGTACAGTCTTTGAGGAAACGCGGTTTAATTGAAAAAGCTATAGATAAGGAAGCATTCGGCTTCACCCTTCAACCTGTGATTAAAGAATATGTGAAAAAGCGGTCTCAAGGTTGAATAAATCTTGAAGGATGTAATCAGTTTTATACCAAAGGATAGAGTTTACAATAGACTCTAATCAAGTTTTAAGGAAGTGCGATTAATGTTTCAAGTCGGTGAAGTATCTCGTCGTTTAGGACTTAATCCCCAAACCCTATATTTTTACGAGCGGATTAGATTAATTCCCTCTCCCCAACGCACGGTTTCAGGGTATCGGCTTTACACTCAGGAAGATATAGAGCGGATTGCTTTTATTACTCGCGCTAAATTTTTGGGGCTCAGTTTAGATGAAATTAAAGATATTTTAGTGTTGAAAGATGGGGGAGAACTCACCTGTCAAGCGGTCTATGACCGACTCAGCCAGAAAATTCAAGATATTCAAGAAAATATTCAAAAATTGCAGACCTTACACGATGAATTATTACCCTTATTAGAACAATGTCATCGCAATTTTGACCATCCTGATCCGACTCATCAATGTATTGTTCTGGAAAAAGATTGAAAAAATCGCTAAAAACCCTTGACCTTATACTTATGTATAAGGATTATTCTAGGACTTAACCACCTAACCCTCTATAAAGAAAAGGAGTTAAGTCATGACTATTATCAAGATTGAAGTTTTAGGAACAGGTTGTAAAAAATGTCAGCAGTTAGAAGCTAATACTCAGGAAGCACTCGCCTCCCTCAATCTCAATGCAGACGTGCTGCATATTACTGACCCCATCGAAATTGCGAAACGTGGGGTAATGTCTACCCCTGCATTAGTCATTAATGGCAAAGTTGTGAGTAAAGGAAAAGTGCTGACTCCCGCAGAGATTGAACCGCTTTTATCCGTTTAACGGTGGGAGGATAAATAATGTTCGATCCCTTTTATCTTTTTGACAGGTTGGCTACCGAGATCGTAACGCGACTGTTAGGTTTATCAATAGAATCTCATCTCGGAGCCAGTTTACATTTCTTCCTCTATGATGTCCCTAAAATATTAACGTTGCTAATAGTTATTAGCTTTATCGTTGGGACATTTCAAAGCTTTTTAGAACCAGAGAAAGTGCGGCGACTTTTAGAAGGTAAACGGACATTAGGGGGGAATATATTGGCGGCTACAGTCGGGATTATTACGCCTTTTTGTTCCTGTTCTGCGGTTCCTTTATTTATTGGGTTTTTAGAAGCGGGTGTTCCCCTGGGGGTGACATTTTCCTATCTGATTTCTGCACCTATGGTTAATGAAGTGGCTGTGGTTTTGCTGTGGGGATTATTTGGGTTCAAAGTAACACTATTATATATAGGTTTGGGTGTGGGATTAGCGATCGCAGCCGGATATATTATCGGAGAACTCAAATTAGAAAAATGGGTTGAATCTTTTGTTTGGGAACTTCAGAAATCCCGACAAGAATTATATTCAGAAGATAATATTGAGTCAGAATATTTAACCTGGAAACAACGCTTTCAACAGGGATGGTTTCAGTCGAGCCAAATTGTCCAATCCGTTTGGCTTTATGTTATCGTAGGAATTGCGATTGGTGCGATGATTCATGGCTATCTTCCCACGACTTTAATCACGCAAATAGCAGGGGTTGAGAATCCCTTAGCGGTTCCCGTTGCTGTGATTTTGGGTGTTCCCCTCTATGCGAATATTGCAGGGGTAATGCCCATTACAGAAGCGCTAGTGAATAAAGGAATGCCTCTCGGAACAGTATTAGCGTTTACAATGGCTGTAACGGCTCTTTCCCTTCCTGAAATTGTCATTCTCAGAAAAGTTCTTCGTCCTCAACTTTTAACAGTCTTTATTAGTTTGGTGACGATTGGGATTATCAGTATCGGTTATTTATTCAATGCTCTGTTGGTTTAATTGAAACTCCCCTAGCTTCTGGTTTTGGGGAATTTCAATTAATATTAATTGTTAAAAAAACGGCTAATATAGCGCTACGCATTACAATTAGGACATTTTTTAATCCTGAAACCCTTTCACTTCTTACTGTTCCCTGTTCCCAGTTAAGCTGTTCCCTGTTCCCTTGCGCGTAGCGCTATAGCTTTAACTTTCGTCTGATGACGCTTTCCGTTTTAACGGTTTAGCAAGGGGTTCTCGACGGGGAGGAGGCGGAGGCGCATCCGATTGAAATTTAGGCTTATAAGGAGGACGAGAACCCGGATTAGAGTAACCCTGACCCGGTTGTCTTCTGGGGCCACCTTTTTGAAAGGGAGGTTTGCGCTTTTTAGTAGGAAGAAAGCCGATATCATGACTTTCTTGGATGACCAAATAATCTTCCTGTAACTGAACGTGTAAATCCCAGAAATGACCGACGGCTCTCATTCCAGCAATTCCCATCAGTTTTAGTTTGAAAAACTTGGGTTTATCACTATCTTTACGAGGAGCTTGGCGAATTTTAACAATGACATATTTCTCAACTTCTTGAGATTGATAAACAACCTCACCTCGAATGGAAAAATAGCCTTGTTGAACGTCCGGTAAGGCTTCAATTTTATTCCCAGATTCTACTAACTTTGATTCCTCAGAAACCGATGCAGAATCTTTTATTTCGGGTGAAGATTCATCGGAAATTTCAGATTCATCCGATCGGAGGGTTTCAGGTTCCCAAACCCCCATAATTTGAACGTGTAAATTTCCTTCTTGTTGACGGGTTCGAGGATAAACCACCCAAAGATGATCTTGATCTAAGTCAATATGTTTTTTCACTAAACTCATGACACGACCTAATAACACCGCATCGAGAAGTTTTCCTTCACTGGTGAGTAAGGTTCCTTGGGTAAACTGATCCGCAGAAGCAATATATCGGCCATGAACTAATCCAATAGCCCGATACTGGCGAGCTTCGCTAGGAGGTGGAATTGGATGTTGCCAGAGACGTTCTACAGATTCGGGAGACTCAGAAGATTCAGAAGATTCCTCCTCTGCTTCTTCTTCGGATTCCATCATTTCAGGCTGATCCAATTCACCGTCTTCGGGTGTTGGGTCAACACTCTCTGGTTCTGGTGGTGTTTCTTTTAACGGTTCGAGGATGACACGTTCACTCTCGTGAGGGGCATCCAAATGGATATCTTTAGACATATTCACGGCTGGCTCATTAACTGGACTTGAGCGGGAAGAACGTTTAGATTGAGAGGAGCGATTGGGAGAAGGACTCATAAAACCTCTTAGCGGAGACACATCCCTTATGGGATCGAGGACATGGCAAACCAACCTATCTTCCCTAATGATTTGAGGAAAGGTAAAAGTTTGACACTAAACTTAAGTCACGGATCAACACTATCAGGACATTTCAACATTTGCACCCCTTCTGGAGGAATAGGAAGCAGTAAAGATACTTTGACCGAGATCGTTGTTGTTAACAAACAACCTAGGTTGATTTGTGCCTACCCTAAAGCCGTAGCCTATTGTTTATCCTGTCAGAAAATGTTGTCATCTCAAGTTAAGTGCTTGAAGGCTGCCATCACAATTGATCTTGAGTTAACCTACCTATTGTACTGAATCCACAGGCTGATCGGACAAATCCGTAGGCTTTGTGCCTGAAGGACTGAGTTTGTAGAAAATAAAGTTAAGTGGGAGTCTCTGGCTTCTGTTAGGATATTAGCTACAAGGAAGTTGGCCTAATCAGTTCAGGATTGAGTTTCATGGTAGATAAACGTCGTGGGTTTATTGGTGTAGTTTTAGTGTTAGCTGTAATCGCCTTTGTGGGATTTTCTATGGGGCCACTGATTAGTGGGATTGTGGAAAACAATCAGTCCAAACGACAACCTGCTCCAACACCCACCCAATCAACTCAAACCGGTAAACAATCAGATTTACAAGCACAAGCTCGTGGTTATGAGTTAGTATTGCAGCGAGAGCCAGATAATGAAACGGCTTTGAAGGGTTTATTGCAAGCTAAATTAGAGCTTATTCGCTTTAAGCAAGCCGAAATTAAAGATGTGATTGAACCTTTAGAAAAACTGTCAAAAAAACACCCTGAAGATACACGTTACAGTGTTCTTTTAGCACAGGCTAAAGCTTATACTGGAGATCAAGAAGGCGCTGCCCAAACCTATCGCACAATTTTAGCGAGTCAACCTGGAGATATTCAAGCCTTACAAGGGTTAGTGAATCTTTTCTTAGAACAAAAACGTCCTGAAGCGGCAATTGGATTATTACAAGATACGCTTAAATCTGCCGCGACTGTCAATCAAACTGCACCGGGTACGATTGATGAAATGTCGGTACAATTAATTTTAGGGCAGGTTTACGCTGAAGATAAACGCTATGATGAAGCCCTAGCCATTTACGATGAAGCCATTAAAAATAACGACCAAGATTTTCGCCCCGTTTATGCAAAAGCATTGGTTTTAAAAGAACAAGGAAATACTGAAGAAGCCGAACCTTTATTTGCTAAAGCGGTTGATTTAGCTCCGGCGGTTTATAAAGATCAAATTCAGAAACAAGCCGGAGGAAATATTGCTCCTGCTAAGTCGGGTGAACCCCCTGAGCCAAAAGCATTAGAAACCCAACCTCAAACCGAATCAGCACCCGCAACGGAGGTTCCTGAACCCCGACCCTCGGCTCCAGCATCTAGTAACTAATTCCCTACAATAGAAAGTTATAGAGACGTTAATTGTACTCATGATGAACCTGAAACGTTTAGGCCATGTTGCTATTTGTGTCAACGATATTGACTCATCCGCTCAGTTTTATCAAAACTTAGGCATGGATCTGGTTTGGAAGGATGCGGACTGGGCTTATTTAAAAGCAGGTGAGGATGGATTAGCATTACTAAGTCCTGGTTATGATCAAGCAGGCCCCCATTTTGGCTTTGTGTTTAATCAACGCAGTGAGATGGAAAGCGCCTATCAAGCGTTAAAAGCCCAAGGAATTCCGGTGACGGCGATTCATGAACATCGAGATGGTACGGCCTCTTTTTATGGTCGTGATCCTGACGGAAATGGCTTTGAATACCTGTATGAACCCAATAAATGAGTTAAGAAAGGTTGCACTAAAAAACTATGTTTCAAAAAATCCGAGTGGGAAGTCGCCGGAGTTCACTATTTTACGCTTGGGCTGAAGTCGATTGGTTATTAATGGCGAGTTGTATTGCTCTCACCTTGTTTGCGGGAATTATGATCCGCAGTGTGGAATTAAACCAAGGGTTAACGGATTGGTGGCAACATTGGGTAACTGGAGGGGTGGGTTTAATCTTAGCTCTGATTTTTTCTCGATGTCGTTATGAACGTCTGATTAAGTGGAGATGGGTGATTTATGGCGTTACCAATTTGTCTTTGATTGCGGTACAAATTATTGGAACAACGGCATTAGGAGCGCAACGTTGGATTAATATTGCAGGGTTTCACGTCCAACCCTCAGAATTTGCCAAAGTCGGAATTATTATTACCTTGGCGGCCTTACTTCAAGAGTTAAAAACGCCAAATTTAGGGGATATGGTTCGGATTTTAGCAATTGCTGCGGTTCCTTGGGGATTGGTTTTTATTGAACCGAACTTAGGAACTTCTTTAGTGTTTGGTGCGATTACCGTTGGCATGATGTATTGGGGGAATATTCATCCGGGGTGGTTAATTTTGCTGGTGTCTCCAGTGATTACAGCCATTGTATTTAATGTGTCTCTCCCGGTGGGAATTGTTTGGGCGATCTTGATGGGTTTTGTGGGGTGGTGGAGTCTTCCCTTGAGATGGTTGACAGGCCCTCTGGCTCTATTAGCGAATTTAGGAGCGGGACAGTTAAGCCATATTTTATGGAATGTCCTGCAAGACTATCAAAAAATGCGGCTGATTGGATTTTTAAATCCTGAGCAAGATCCGTTAGGAAGTGGTTATCATTTAATTCAGTCTCGAATTGCAATTGGTGCAGGACAATTGTATGGTCGGGGACTGTATCAAGGGACTCAAACTCAATTGAATTTTATTCCTGAACAACATACAGACTTTATTTTTTCAGCCGTTGGGGAAGAATTGGGTTTTATTGGTTGTATTGCTGTATTAGCTCTATTTTGGTTTATCTGTTTACGTTTAGTCATTATTGCTCAAACGGCTAAAGATTCTTTTGGATCTTTAATTACGATTGGAGTGCTATCTATGCTGTTGTTTCAGGTGTTTGTTAATATTGGCATGAATATTGGTATAGCACCTGTCACTGGAATTCCCTTACCGTTTTTAAGTTATGGTCGGTCTTCCTTACTGAGTAATTGGATTGCCATTGGCATTGTCCAATCCGTTGCCAACCACCGACAGCGTATTAAGTTTTAAGGGATTGAAACCGGACGGGATTGTTGAATAAATCTAATGTTTTTTGTCCTTAAATCAGAGTTTTTTAAAAAATATGCGACGTTTATTACCCGTTTTTTTTCTATTGTTTTTAATGGTTAATTTTTTGTTTTGTGTCAATCCAAGTTGGGCAACAGCCCCAATTATGATTGCTCAAAATATTCAATGTAATCCGAATGGAACAACTTTAGAAATGAAAAAGTGTGCATCCGATCAATATGCCGTAGCCGATAAAAAGCTCAATCAAAATTACCAAACCCTAATCGGTCAACTGTCACCTGAACGAAAACAACGCTTAATTGAAGCTCAACGAGCTTGGATTTCATTCCGAGACAAAACCTGTCGTTTTGAATCTAGTGAAGTTTTAGGTGGTTCGGCAGAATCTTTATTCTTAACCACTTGCTTAACAAAAGTAACTCAGCAACGGGTTCAAGACTTCCAAAACTATTTAGCCCAAATAAAGTAATCTTTTGGTTTTCATTCCCTCCCTAAAACAAAACTATCTTTTTAGCTCTAGGGTACTCAAAAATGGCAACCCCAAAACCCCCACTCCATGAAACCTTAGTATTAGGTATTTCACCTCCTGATCTACAAAAAGCATCACCATATTAACTTAACCCTTAACGATTACTTCCCCCCCCCTCCCCCCGTCCCCTTGTCCCCCCGTCCCCTTGTCCCCCCGTCCCCTTGTCCCCTTGTCCCCCCGTCCCCCTGCATGAGGTTAAGAATCAATGTCCACCAGTTCATGGTTAAATTCCGAGATGAATCGATTGCGTAAGATTTGGCCATCTTTTCTCGGCTTTCTTCTATTTGCTCTTTCCATCTGGGCTATTAGTCAAAAGCTAGAACGATATTCTATTCAGGATGTTTTAAGCAGTTTATCAAATATTCCTAAAACTCATCAATCAGGTGCAATTTTCCTGATGTTAATTAGTTATTTAATGACAACAGGCTATGATGTTTTAGCATTTAGTTATATCGGTTTCCCTCTGCATTATGGCAAAATTGCCTACGGTGCATTTATTAGTTATGCTATTAGTAATAATATTGGATTATCCATCTTAACAGGCAGTGCTCTTCGGTATCGAATCTATTCAGGATGGCGTGTTCCGGCGGGTGTAATTGCTCAAGTGATTGCTTTCGCTAACTTAACATTTTGGTTGGGATTATTTGGTGTTTGTGGGTTTGTTTTCCTGTTCACCCCTTTACAAATTCCTAGTATTTTAGATTTACCTTTTGTCTCTGTTCGTCCCATCGGAATAATCTTTCTCCTAACTATTGGTATTTATTTATTATGGAGTAGTTTCAATCATCAACCCTTGAAACTGGGAGACTGGGAATTAAATTTTCCAACCGTTGGCCTTTCCTTAGCCTTAATCGCTTTTGCATTATTCGATTGGGGGGCTGCGGGTGGCGTTTTATATTTATTATTACCAGCAGGTAGCACTTCCTCCTATCTCAGTTGTTTTAGTATTTATTTATTGGCAATGACTGCTAGTATGATTAGTAGTATTCCAGGGGGCTTAGGTGTCTTTGAAACCGTTGTTCTCACCTTGGTTTCCGCAGAAGCAAATCCAGCAGAGGTTTTAGGAGCTTTATTGGCTTATCGCGCAATTTACTATCTTCTTCCTTTAATTGTAGCGACCTTATTACTGGGAATTCATGAAATTAAAAAACAGGGTTCATTTTATTGATTATAGGCGATTCTAATAATGCGATTGTCACCTTCTCCATCCATTGGTTTATCTCTACTCACGGCTCGAATTTTAGCACTGGTTGTCACTGCTAATTTCTGTTTAGTTATTTTTGATTTAAGTTATATCAAATTTCGGGAATATTATTTAAAAATTGATCAACATCAACAACAATCTGAAAATACGCCTCAAAATCAATATTTACAACAAATTGATCAACTTGAAAAAACGATTAATCAATTTGGGATTGAATCTCAACAAGTTAAAATTGCCTTAGAGCAGATTCAGATATTCAGTGTAGAACTATTCATTAACAATCCTCCCTTTCCGGTTCTTAATTCATCTGGAACCTTGGCTGAAATTCAAAACCGTTTTCAAAATCAGGTCAAGACTAATAATTTTCAGCAAGCCTTAGAATTGTTTTGGAGTCCTGTTTATTTTAATCAGAAAACCTGGAAAAAACAATTGATTTTTTTTAATCAAAATATCCGATTTTTAATTGTTTTTTATGAACCTAGTTTAACCTATGACCTGATTAAAGGGGTTGAACCGGATCGACTTAGCCAAAACTATTTAAGAAAAGTTTCTGAATTAAAAGTTAATTTAAAATACAACGGAATAAATCACCCTAAATCTCAAAATTTATTGAAAGAAATTCGTCAAATTAGCATAGAACTGATTGACCGTAATTATCCCTTACAATTACAACCTAATTTAGGGAAATTAACGGAAATTAAATATCGAATTATTGATCATATTTATGGTCGAGATCCCCAATTTACAACTCGACTGACACCTACTTTAAAATTTTTATATCAAATTAAACTCTTAAATTTTTTAGCCCCGGAGTTAATTTGGTCAGATCGATCCGCTAAACAATCGTTTAACACTTTTTGGAGTGTTGAAAACTTAGAACAATATGGGTGGGAAACTGAACTTCAATTTTTTGAAGCTGAAATTCAAGAGTTAATGCAGTTATTTTATTTTCGACAGTTAGGAATAGATGGTGAATTTGTTAACCGATTTTGGTTGATTGATTTACCTTGGATTACTGTATTTTTCTTAACATTTTTAATGGAGATCTATGCCCTTCGTCGTCGTCAACCTGAGTTGACCTTAAGGGAAGCTATTTTAAAATTATGGTATTATTTCTTTTTGTTGATTCCTAAATTATTATTTTTGCGCTTTATTTCAGCCGTTTATCACTTGAATCGAGCTAATTTTCCTAGATTACAGCCTACCATTGATTATCTAAAATTAAAATTTATCTATAGTTTTGCTCAAGAATTAATTCAGGTTTTGGTCAATCAAGGCGTTAATCAAGTTCAATCTTTTGTGAAAAAAGGAGCGATTAAAAATTTAATGGGTAATCCTGCTTCCTCCTATCAAGCCCTCGATTTTGTAGACCTGACTCA
Organism: Planktothrix sp. FACHB-1365; assembly: GCF_014697575.1. GTDB lineage: Bacteria > Cyanobacteriota > Cyanobacteriia > Cyanobacteriales > Microcoleaceae > Planktothrix. The sequence continues at coordinate 15,076 of NZ_JACJSC010000031.1, forward strand.
ACAAGCTCCCCCAGGAATTCCTAATCGGATTGTTGAACTTACAATTACTCAGGTTTTACCCAGTATTCATCCTGAATTAGAAGCTTATGTACATTATCAAGTTTCTCAATCCATCCAAAAATCCCCCATTTATAAAGGGTTAAATAAAATTCCCGGTGTTCGTCATCTTCCCCAACAAGTTGCTAATAATGTAGCTCAAAAAATTGCGATCGCTATTTCAGAAAACCCTAAAAAATCTCTGGATGAGGGTAAAAATAAACCCCCTGATTTTATAGCAATGCAGTTACAAAAACAATTAACTCAAAAGTTTGTAGATCAGTTACGAATCGAATTAAATAAAGAACAGATTATTGATGATGTTGAAACGATTTTAGTGAATTGGCTAGACAAACTAAAATCCAATCAAGTTAAAGATTTAGAAGCAAAATCAAGTATTAAGCCAGCTAATATTGAAGCCATGAAACAGATTTCTCCGACTCCAGATTAAGCAATTTGATTAATAATTTTTAATATTTATTTGTGCCGGAGTATGCAGCTTACACAGCCTAGATGTAAACGGTTTTAAATTGGAAGTTTGACGGCCTGTCTTTTGACAATCAGAAATCTGTTTTGCACGATAGAAGGATTGGTTTAATTTCCTGAGAGGAGAATAGTGATGAAAAAGTTAATCTCAGCCTTGTTAATGATTGCAGTGGCTGTTTTAATTGTTGTTCCTAGTGCATTGGCTGGAGATGTAGCAAATGGGGGTAAAGTATTTTCAGCAAATTGTGCATCTTGTCATGCTGGTGGAAAAAATCTAGTCAATGCTAAATATACCTTACAAAAAGCAGATCTCGAAAAATATGGAATGTATAGTATTGAAGCAATCACAACCCAAGTGACAAACGGGAAAGGTGCAATGCCATCCTTCAAAGGTCGTTTAAAACCAGAACAAATTGCTGATGTTGCGACTTATGTGTTGTCTCAAGCCGATCAAGGTTGGAAAAAGTAATATCAATTAATCCCAAATTTTAATCCCCTTAAACCTCTCAAACCCTTGGATTAATTAAAGGGTGAGAGGTGTATCTTTATTATATCTTCATGTCGAAACATCACCAATCCTTGATTTCTGTTCAAATCATCCACTAAACTAACGAATTAGTTGTATTTCTCTTAATTCCTTATGGCCCCTTTGCCAGATTATCGTCCTCGCCAACTGTCTCTCGGCCCATTAGAAACGGAAATCCTAGAAATCGTTTGGGACTTGGGTATTGCCACGGTTAAAGATGTTCATGAACGAATTTTAGCTGACCCTAATCGAGAATTAGCTTATACTTCAGTCACAACGGTCTTACGTCGTTTAACCGATAAAGGTTGGTTAACCTGTAATAAACAAGAACGTGCTTTTTATTGGCAATCTTTAGTCACCCGTGAACAAGCCCAGGCTATTTTGGCTTATGATCGTTTAAATCGATTTTTAGCCATTGGTAATCCTGATGTAGTGGCTTCTTTTGCTGATAGCTTGGATACAGCAAGTTTAGAACAAATTGATGCCATTGCCTCACGCCTGGATGCCATTCGTCGTCAACGGGAGGGACAACAATAATGCACTTAATGATTATTTTATTAGCCCTAGGATGCGCGGTGGGTTTACGAGTGATGCCTTTACCTCAAGGAAGAAGTTGGCATCAACGCTGGCAAAAATCACTATTTTTATTTGTTTGTCCTCCTTTGATATTACTAATGACAGCGTTGGCGGTGTTGTCGATGGGGACAAAAGGCGAAATGTTGGGACTCCAAGCGAGTTGGTTTAGTTATTTACTGGCTGTGGGGTTTGTCGCTTGGGGAATATTAATGGGTGTTCAGTTGATGAATCAATTATGGCAGTCTCAACACCGAATTGAGCGTTTATCTCAACAAATTGTGATGGGAAAAACAGCCCGAATTTTAGAAGATGATTTTCCCTACAGTGCCCAAGTTGGGTTTTGGCAACCGGAATTAGTGGTGAGTCGAGGATTATTAGAAACCTTAGATGATCTCCATTTAGAAGCCGTTATTGCCCATGAACAAGCTCATTTAAACTATCGAGATACCTTTTGGTTTTGTATTTTAGGTTGGTTAAAAACCCTCACAACTGGGCTACCTAATACAGAGAATCTATGGCAAGAATTACTGTTATTAAGAGAAATGCGGGCTGACCGTTATGCAACACAAAAAGTCGATCCATTAGTGTTAGCAGAATCTTTATTATGTCTTGCCAAAGCTCCGTTTAAATCTCCCAATTATTGCAATTTATCGTTTAGTTGTTCGATTCGGAGTAGTCGTTTAGGAGAGCGAATCGATGCTATTTTAGCAGAAGATTCTGATACTTTAACCTGGGGATGGTGGATGTGGACGTTACTATTCTGGGTTTGTTTACCTTGGATTACAGTCCCTTTTCATTATTCTTAATTTAGGAAAGAGGGAATAGGGAATAGGGAATTACGAATTACGAATTACGAATTACGAATTACGAATGGGGAACACCAAACAGAGGGGAAAAGAGAATAGGTAATAGGAAAAAGTAATATGAAATCCCATTTTTGAATTTCCTATCAGTTTGACAAAGTGTCTTTTGACAAGAATAACATAAGGGTGAGAAATCAAGACCAGAACAAAGGAAAAACACTTTCTTGATATAGGGTCTTGATTTCATGAACTGGCAATTTAATCTGAGAAAAGACAAAAACTTTGTCCTGGGATTTTCTCTACTATTGGGAACAGTTTTGAGTCATTTTACAGGATTGGGTCTATTATCTGTCCAAGCCGATGAACAACAGCACCATTCCGCTTCTAGTCATCATAAAACCGTGACAATTCCCCCCGGTCAACCCATTCCAACCGTTGATTTAATTGTCCATCCTGATGCTCGTCAAGGATGGAATTTAGAGTTAAAATTAACGAATTTTAAATTAACACCTGAAAACGTCAATCAAGCCATAAGTTCCTATCAGGAAGGACACGCCCATCTTTATATTAATGGCAAAAAAGTAACCCGAATTTATGGAAACTGGTATTATCTCCCCGAATTGCCCCCAGGACGTCATCAAATTCGAGTGGGTTTAACAGGAAATGGTCATGAAATGTTAATGGTTCATGATCAAGAAATTGCAGATACAGAAATGATTGAAGTTCAAGAATAACAGGGGTGTAGGGACACAGGAAGAGAGGATAACATCTTGATACTCTCTACTTCACTCCGTTCGCCCCACACCCTAGCCTCTAACCCCTAGCTTGGAATAGGACAGCTTACTCCGTGACCGCAGAAGACCGACGGCGACGGCGACGAATAATGGGTTCACCCGGTTCATGGTCTGAGTCAGAAGACTCTTCTGAGAAATCCTCGTTATCGGTTTCCAAAATAGAAAATTCTGGGGTGGGTTCCGGTTCTTCAACTTCTGGTGTTTCTCGTTCCAGAATAATCCGCTCAGAAATTGTCCGTTCAGGGATAATCCGCTCAGAAATCGTCCGTTCAGGAATAATCCGTTCAGAAATCGTCCGTTCAGGAATAATCCGCTCAGAAATCGTCCGTTCGGGGATAATCCGGTCTGTGACCCCTATGGAAATTGCAGGAGTGTCGGGTTCGTCATAGTCTTCATCGATGAGAGTTGAGGGAGACACGGGGGCTTCCCCAGGGGAACGAACCGTAACAATCACCGAACGAGGGTTTTTCACCTGTTGATGGGAGAGCATCAAGGGAGAAATCCCCATCAACGCATAAACTTCCTGTTCTTCTGGGGTCATTTCCACCGAAACGACTTCCGGGGGTTCCACAGGGGGTTTAATAATTTCGGATTTTGTAGGACGACTGCGTTCACTAAATCCACTTCGGGCGGAGAACCCTTCACTGAATCCTATATCCGAACGAGGCTCGCCATATTGAACCGGAGGAGACATCCGCAGGGAAGTCCGGGGGGTTTCTTCATCTCGCGTTAACGAATCCATATCCCGAATTCGACGGCGACGGCGACGGGCGTTACTGGTTCCGATATCTTGATAACTGGGATGGTTGAGCAGTTCTAACTCTTGGAAATTATTAGACGCATCAAATTCAACGACTTCGGGTTCTTCCCGGGAAGTGGGTTCATAGGGGGAAATCGAAGTGCGTAAACTAGGCCGTTCTGGGGATTCACTACTCGCAGGTGAGGGAACAATCCGATTATTGGTCAGGACAACTCGTTCGGCGGGGGGTTCTCCGATTTCGAGTTCAATGTCTCCCGGTAGATGAACGGTATGACCTAAACCGCCACAGGTAGCACAGGTTCGCCCAAACAACTCATAAATATTTTGGCCTTGACGTTTACGGGTTAATTCCACTAACCCTAATTCTGATAATTGAGCAATTTGGGGTCGGGCTTTATCGGCTTTCAAGACTTTATTAAAATGTTCCAAGACTTGTAATTGATCTCGGCGGGAATCCATATCAATGAAGTCCACAATAATCACCCCAGCAATATTGCGTAACCTCAATTGACGGGCAATTTCCGTGGCGGCTTCACAATTTGTCCATAACACGGTTTCTCGTGATGTCGCTGAACGGGTAAAGGAGCCAGAGTTAACATCAATTACTGTTAAAGCTTCCGTCGGTTCAATGATAATATAACCGCCCGATGGTAAATCAACTCTGGGTCTTAAGGCTTCTCGAATGGCTGCATTAACTCGGAAATACTCTAAAATCGGAATTCGTTCTCGGTGGTGATCAATTAACACCCCTTGCGGTGCTTTTCCGACACTCCAATTCATCAAATGTTGTTTGACCCGCTTCACCGCAGGGCTATTATCCACCACAATTCGGTTAACTTCGGTGCTGTACATATCTCGCAGCACCCGTTGAATAAAGTCATTATCTCGATTTAACAAGGCCGGAGGGCGGGAAGATTGAGCTTCTTGTTGAATGACTTCCCATTGTTTTTGCAGACTTTCTAAATCTTCTAAAATCGCATCTTCGGCCATGCCTTCGGCTTCTGTCCGCACTAATAACCCCATTCCAGAGGGTTTAATTAAAATGGCTAAGGCCCTTAAACGGTTGCGTTCTGTTTCTGAACGAATGCGCCGCGATAAATTTACCCCCCTGCCATAAGGCATTAACACTAAATACCGTCCGGGTAAGGAAATATTTCCGGTTAACCGGGGGCCTTTGGTTCCCGTGGGTTCCTTCATCACCTGCACCAACACTTTTTGCTGGGGGGTTAATAATTCGGTGATGGAACCGGAAGTCCGTTTTAAGCGTAATGGCCCTAAGTCGGAAACATGGATAAATCCATTGCGCTCAGGATCTCCAATATTGACAAATGCTGCATCAATCCCTGGTAGGACATTTTCAACGATACCCAGATAAATATCACTGACTTGGTGATTTCCGGTCGCTACAACCAGTTCTTGAATTTGATCTTCTGAAAAAACCGCCGCGATACGTTGTTGTTCTGCGATAATAATTTGTTTTGACATTCAATTCCCTCAAAACTGAGTCATATTGAAGGCACCTACGTTGCGTGTACCTCGCAATATTGACGTGATTAGTAAATCTATGAATGCGAATTGTCGCCCTTTAGGAAGACTAAAAACCGAAGACAGGCAGCCGGAGGAAATTAGGTGAGTAATTGTTTAAAAAATAACGGTTAATACCTAACCTAATCCCATCGCAAAAATCCATCAAACGTCAGCCTTAAACCGTTATGGGCAACTGAAATGAAAGCAGGTTATTTGTTATCCGTTAGCCTTCATCATTTTCTGTGTAAAACGATACTTGGGTTTGACAGGGGTTTCCCTCTTGACAGACTCAGCACACCGTATCCGCCTTCCCAAAAGTTTTTTAGAGCGTACAGCTTAGATCGCACGGTCTAAGCTACACAATATCCCCTAATCCTCACTGAACTGGACTTAAACCTAAGCCCTTCAGGTAAGTTTGTTTTGTTCTGGTCTTAAGACATATACCAGAAAAAGTTTTATTGTCAAATACTGGCATAAACAAAATGCCACATTGCAAATCAAATGAATTGAATTTGAGCTACTGCAACCCTAGGACAATTTTGGATATTGACCTTATTTTTTCCTGTATTGAGATCCTTCTAAGTCGGTATTCCCATCAAAGATGATTCTCTACAGGCTTAACCTTGGAACAACCTTCCCCCTAGTTCTATTCAAGAAAGCGAATGTTCCCACACGAGACTTCGCTACTTTTTTCCTGATTTCCCTAACTTTCAGCAACATTAAGGTTTCTGGATTTCTCAACCGCCCAAGGGACAGGTACGCTACTCCTAAAAGTTGGTTGGGGTTTCAAAGCTCAACCTTTCTAAACCCTTGATTCTTGACTATCGAATGATTATCAATTGACAAAGAGTTGTCCAATATTTTCCCATCCTTTCTAAATCAGGATCGGGTTTTATACAACTGTCGTCAGCCATCAAGGTGACTTTGGCTTGACATCCTCCACTGCCTAAAGGCGAGTGGATTATTCACCACGCCACAAGGGTCGCTGAATGGGGTTGACGCTTCACAGATCAATGCCTAAGTGTTTAGGTCTTACCCAATCTCCACGTCCGTTTGGCATCCCTCCGAATGCCCTCCGGCGACTTAAGTTTAACTGAGTGAACGAAGTTAAACTTTTTTAATTTGTTAATTGATGCGTTCAAGGTTGGACTGAACCATTGCCTTACCTCCGCTTCCCCTTTCTCATCGTCAACCCCACAGGACTTTCAACCTTGTTATTGGGTTTTGGAGTATCTTTGATAGGGTGGGTTTTTTACGACCTCGAACATTTTAACACAAAACTGAATAACAAGCCGTCCTAGAAGAGCTTGCCCTGAGTTTGTCGTTCGTGACGGGGTTTTAAACCCAACATTTCCGATAACACTGGATGAAATGCAAATTTTCTCAGTCTGTAGAACTTTGTTAGTCGTGGGTTAAAAGCTGCTGACGGTGGATGTGTAACAATTGAAACTCTTGCTGAGTCACTTGTTCTAACATCTCAATAATATGTTCCGGTCGCAGTTGTGTCCCATCATTGAGACAAGTTCCGACATAACGCAGCACTGTCCCTTCGGGGGAAATCATATCCAGTTCCTGTAACTGTTCTCGTAAATTGATTAATTTCTTTTTCCCTGATTTTGTAGTTTTTTCCCATAGAATTTCTGATCTGGCTTTAACACTATTAATCCACTCTAACCATTGGGGTGAATTTCCGGTTTCGGATTTCCATTGGATGGTTAAATGATATTCTGCTTGTTTAACAGCATCCGTTAAGGAAGGAGCATTGACCGGAATATCTTGGATAGAATATAGGGGTATTGTTTCGGGTAAACCTTCTGTTAATTTTTGGCGAAATTCTTCTAAATCAATCAATTCTGTTAATTCAAAATCAACAATTTCTCCGCTACTGGTTGCCCCTAATGGTAAGGCATAAGCAATAGAAATTCGCGGACTAGGGCGATATCCGGCGGTAAATGCTAGAGGAATAGAACCCCGACGAACCGCCCGATCTAATAATTTTAATAAATCCAAATGTCCGACTAACGCCATATCCCCTAATTTGCCAAACCAAACTCTTAACCGTTGAACTTTTTGAGTATTCGGAATAAATTCACCAGAAAATTGCGGAATAGCCGGAGGTTCTATCACAATATTATGACCAAAATCCGTTCCACAAACGCCACAATGGGAACATCCTTCAAAGGAACAATCAGCAACCGTCGCCGCTTCTAAAGCCCGTTTTAAATCTTCTTTTAACCAATTTTTATCAATTCCACTATTAATATGATCCCAAGGTAACGGCTGATCTAATAATCGTTCATAATCCTTTTCTTCCCTGTTCCCTGTTCCCTGTTCCCTGTTCCCCATTCGTAATTCGTAATTCGTAATTCGTAATTCCCTGTTCCCTGCTAATTGGATTAAACTCCATTCTCCGCTTTCAACTCGACGATATTTCCAACTTAAACCCGCTTCTTCGATCGCCTGTGTCCAAGCACCAAAAGCCCGATCTAAACTTTCCCACCAGGAGTCCATTCCCGCGCCGAGTTCCCAAGCTCTACGGACAACTGTTCCTAAACGGCGATCGCCTCGACCAACAAAATCCTCCATTGCTGATATTCTAACATCAGTAAAATTCGCTTTTACCCCTTTCATCCGGCGAAATTCATGCCTTAATAATTTTTGTTTCCGTTCAAATTCTGTGGTCGAAACTGAATGCCATTGAAACGGAGTATGAGGTTTGGGGGTAAAGTTAGAAATGGTTAAATTAAAGTTTAATTTTCTGCGATCTTGAGCCGAACATTCCCGTTGTAACCAAGCAACTGTTTCGGCTATTCCTAATACATCCGCATCGGTTTCTCCGGGTAAACCAATCATAAAATAGAGTTTAATTTTATCCCAACCTTGTTCAAAGGCAGTTTTAACTCCTTTTAATAATTCCTCATTGGTTAACCCTTTATTAATAATATCTCGCATTCGTTGAGTTCCCGCTTCTGGGGCAAAAGTTAACCCACTTTGTCGAGTTCCCCCAATAATATTGGCAATATTTTCATCAAAGCGATCAACCCGTTGACTCGGTAAAGCTAAATTAACATTGTAATCTTTGAGGCGGTTTTTAATTTCCATTCCCACCGAGGGTAAGGATAAATAATCAGAACAACTTAAAGATAATAAAGAAAATTCATTATAACCCGTTTCTTTCATGCCTTTTTCGACAGTTTGAATCACCGCTTCCGGTTCCACATCTCGCGCCGGACGAGTTAACATTCCCGGTTGACAAAAGCGACAACCCCTCGTACAACCCCGTCGAACTTCAATCACTAATCGATCATGAACCGTTTGGACATAAGGCACAAATTTAATCGAATAAGCGGGCATTGGGGCGGCAACCCGTCTTAAAATTTGAGCGGGAATATCAGCCCGTAATGGATGAACAGAACCTTCTTCTGACATCTGATAAAATTGGGGAACATAAACCCCTGGAATTTGCGCTAAATCTAATAAAACTTCTTCTCGATTTAAGTTATTCTTCTTACCTTCTTCTAATATTAATCCAATTTCGGGTAATAATTCTTCGCCATCTCCTAACGCAATAAAATCAAAAAAATCAGCATAAGGTTCAGGGTTAGAAGTTGCCGTTTGTCCTCCCGCAAAAATTAATGGATAATGGAGTTGATTCGGATTAGTTTCAGTTTCCCAAACCGAATAATTTTGTCGCTCTTTCCACGTTAAAGGAATGTGCGCTAAATCTAACATTTCTAGGATATTAGTTGCCCCTAATTCGTAGCTGAGGCTAAATCCTAAAATATCAAAATCAATTAAAAAACGACGGGACTCAACCGCAAATAAAGGCGTTTGGGTATCGCGTAATTTTTGAGCAAAATCCGGTGCTGGAAGATAGGCGCGATCGCACAATTGCCGAGGTTGAGTGTTTAAAATATTGTAGAGAATAACATGGCCTAAATTAGAGACTCCCACCTCGTAAACTTCAGGATAAGTTAACGACCAACGCACGCGGGCGGACTCCCAGGGTTTACGTTTCGCGCCTAACTCCTGACCCAAATAACGTGCAGGTTGGTGAATTTCCGGTGTAATCAGTTGTTCTACTGCGACAGCCAAAGTCAACCTCACCTTTATTGAATCTTGTCATCTGATCATTGTAGCAGCCTTCTGTAATTCGTTGGGGGTCAAATCCTAGAGTAAAAATGTTACTCTGATCAGGGTATTGTTTTTTTCAGTAAGAATTGTTGTGTAACTGATTAAATAAGGGGATTAGGCTAAAATACGAGAACCCTATTTAGGAAAAAATAGTAACAATTAACACATGAATTAATATCCGTAAATGGAATCAAATGTTTTAAACTGAAATCGCCCACAATAGATTTATTTTTCCGGCCATCTTTTCAATAGCAGGTAAGAATGTATCCAAAAACACTGAAAAATATACCCGAAGTTGGATTGACTGGGGACGGAATAAATGTTGGTAAAGTTCCCATCCCTTCAGTGATAAGGATCACTCAACAAAAAAGGACTCGATCACCATCAGATCAGGAAATTCATAAGACAATAAAGATATCTGAGTTGTCTGTACTTACCATGTCCGCAACTAATATGATTCGTAAACTCGTTGAAAAAGCACTCTATTTCAAATGTCTGACCCCGGAAATCGAAAATGCAATTAACACAGAATTAACCCGACTGGGTTATATTTCAGATGTTGATTATGAAGCCTTAGAATTGTTAATGGAAGAAATGGATGCAGGTCGTATTCGATTAATTTCTAGCCATTAATGAGTTCACAGTTTAAAATTTTGATATAGCCAAATAAAATATTTTCAGCGATTAGCTGGACGGTGCTTACTAAACGTGTTTTTCAGTTCATTTAACATCAACTTCAGGGTGATCAACAGACTGAAAAACATCAGGATAAGCTTGCCAAACGAGACGAATAAACTCTCGCAATTGTTGGTGAGCAGAACAAGCATTAACGGGTTTAATTCCCGGAAAATCAGCCTCTGGAGCGTCTAACTGAGCTAAGAAGGGAATCACCTCCGTATCTAAAGCGGCTCTAAATAACTGAGTCGGCCAAATTAAATCAGGGCTTTGTTGCAAATTGTACAAAATCAAGGATTCTGGAGTATTCGGAAAATCCAAATAATCACCTTGATCCTGCTCGGCTAACCTTTCAATTAACATCAAAGGGCGTACCCAACACACTCCCCGAAATTCGACAACTTGAATGACTTCTGCATATAAACAACGGTTGAGATGATTTAATCTCACAATCTGACCGGGCTGGAAATTCAAGCTAGAGTTCATTCGTATTGATTCAATCCAAACAACATATTGCTGACTCTTAATCTTGATTATAACGGTTATTACTGATCAATTTGATGGAGAGCAAATTCTAAATCTTGCATCAGAGATTGAGCATTTTTCTTAATCGAACCTTGAGCATAATCAAGAACCGATAAGGGCGAACCAATCCTAACTTGAACACGAGCACCTTGATGGGGGATAATCGGATCATACTGTAAGGACATCGGTACAATTTTAATCCCTAAATTGTGATAGCTAGTTTCCGCTTGTAGTGCTAAACGAGCGAGTCCCGGTTTGAGCGGGTGAACTTGATGATCCTGAAAAATATTACCTTCTGGAAAAATGACTAACATTTCTCCTTGGTGAAGTAATTCTACCCCATAACGGAGGGTGGCAATAGTCGGGTGTTTTTGATTCACCGCAAACCCCCCTAAATGACGAATAAACCAGCCTTGGAGTCCTTTCATTTCATCCACTGTCACCATAAATCGTAAATCTCGTCCGGTGACATGGCGACCCGTCGCAAAGGGAACGATCAGGGCATCCCAACGAGAACGATGGGTCGGTGCTAAAATAACAGGGCCTTGTTTGGGAAGATGTTCTTGGCCAATGACTTCCAGGGATTTGAAATAGAACGGTAAAACAAAATATCGTCCCAAGGGGTAAACCAGGGAAGCTAACCAGGGGGAAACATCAGAATTAGTGGGTGTTTCCTTTGTCGGGATGGACATTCTTGCAGAAGATTGATGAGAGTCAAGGATGAGCATAATGGTTTTCTGGATCAAATAAACCTCTTAACTTTAGATTAAAAAGTTTAAAAGGGATTATCTATGGGGTTCAGGACAGTTTTTCTATTGTCTGTTTAGCAAAGCTGTTCAATGGCGTTTTTGAGCAAACCAAGCTTGTAACTGTTGACGACAGGAAGATTCTAATATTCCTCCTAAAACCGATAACCGATGAAACGAACAAGCACTATCAGGAAGGTTCGCAACGGTGCGAATAGTACCCGTTTTAGGATCGTCTGCACCATAAACTAATAACCCTAAACGAGCTTGTAAAATTGCTCCGGTACACATCGGACAGGGTTCTAAAGTAACGTAGAGGGTACAAGTATTGAGATGCCAATTTTTTAAGATTTTACCTGCTTCCCGTAGCACTAATATTTCTGCATGAGCCGTCGGATCATAGTCTCGTTCTTTGCGGTTTTGAGCTTGGGCAATTAATTGATTATTCTGATCAATAATAATAGCTCCAACGGGCACTTCTCCCGCTTCTCCCGCTTGTTGCGCTAATTCTAAGGCTTGATTCATCCAATATTGATGGATGGAATAATTGTTAATTTGGGGGAAGATCATGAGGCAATTATGGGAAATACCGAATGGATCATCTTGTAGCAGGCTCTCCCGACTTAGGGGTATTGAAATCTATCCTATGGGATAATTAATCAAAAGATGGGTCAATACATTGAGGTTTAACAAATGACAACTTTTCATGATGTAGTCGAGGTGATCAAAAGTCTTTCTACGGATGAAAAGCAAGAAATTTCAATCTTGCTCCAGCAATACATCCGTGAAGAACGCCGTGATCAGATCTATGATAACTTTCAGTTGGCGCAGGTAGAAGAGCAAAAAGGAGAATTGAAGTTTTCCTCTAATATTAATGAACTAAAACAACTGATAGAGGAATGAGCATAGAATAATTTTTAATTTGGGGAATAGTCATTTTAGATCACCATAAAACTGCATTAATTTTATGAGATACCTTGAAAAAGATCATGCTCAGGATTTGTATAGGGATCTTAAAAAAAAGTTTGTTAATAGAATTCCGCCTATTATCTGTTCCATAAAAGGTGCTGGTGTTCATTGGTGTTGTTGGGTAAAATCTGGTTTTAAGATTTGTTCTATAGAATGCTTTGATCAGTTTGGAACTCCTGAATATTTTATCTCATTTGGGAAAAATTCTAAAAGAGTAGCGACGGGACGGACATCCTCAAAACTTGATACAATTAACGCGGTGGATGACTGGATTCGAGGGGACGAACTTTCTATCCTCTACAAGAAGTTTTCATTTATTGACCGATGCAAACGAGATATAATCAACGTCTATAAGGATTTAGTTGCTGCTGATCCAAACTTATCGAAATTAGTCAAGATTGAGCGTTGTCTTTCCTATAACTATAAACTTTGGTTTGAAAGTGATGATCGAAAATACAATATTGCTTTTGATCATCAAAGCCAAATTCTAAATGCAGCTTTCTATGGAAATAATACCCTACTATTTACCCTCAAAACTCAAGATCGAACAAGTTTGGCAAAACTTTTAAAGCGGTGGATATGCGATCGCGCCTTACTCTCCCAAATCCAAACAGAATTTCCTTGGGTTGAGATGGAAAATCTTGCCGATTTTTACGAGCAAGAAAACTTAATTGAAGGTAAACGGATTCAAAGTTGGGACAGCCTGGAAAAATTTTACGCGCCTAGTAGATTCTTGTCTATGAACAATGAACTCGCTAACCTTATGACGGAACTGGTAAAGTCTATGAGAAAAGAAGGCTATGATCAATATTTTATGGCTTCACAAGCACATGATATATTATTCTTATCATCCTTCAAAAAAAATGGAGATTTGAGTAATTTTTCTTTGAGTTTTTCGGGAGAATGTGAGAGAGCCCAAGTTGATGGCAAAGAAACATTAATTCAAGGATTGAAAGTTACTTATTCTGTGGCGGGTAAAACCATTGAGGAATTTGAAGAAGATCAGATCATTTTAACCCCAAGAATTCGCCATCTTTTGCATCAGTTAGTAAAACATCAGATTAACTATAGCAATCCGCGCCTTCGAGACGGAGGTTGTAATGATTGACAACTGACATGAAACAGCCAGAAGTATTATCCCTGTTCCCTGTTCCCTTTTAATATAAAATAAATAATGCTGTCTGCAAAGTGCGATCGCTTAACCCATGTCTACCGAAATTAATTGTCCCTTTTCTGCTGAAGAAATCGCCTCTGAAGGCATTAAACCCGAAGAATATGAAGAAATAGTCCGACGCTTAGAACGACACCCCAATAAAGCAGAATTGGGGATGTTTGGCGTGATGTGGAGTGAACACTGTTGTTATAAAAATTCCCGTCCCCTCCTCAAACAATTTCCCACCACTGGAGAACGAATTTTAGTTGGCCCCGGAGAAAATGCCGGAGTGGTAGACTTTGGGGATGGACTACATATAGCCTTTAAAATCGAATCCCATAATCACCCTTCAGCTATTGAACCCTTCCAAGGCGCTGCAACAGGAGTGGGGGGAATATTAAGAGATATCTTTACAATGGGGGCGCGTCCTATTGCTGCATTAAATTCTTTACGGTTTGGTTCTTTAGAAGATTCCCGAACTCGACAAATCTTTAAAGGGGTTGTTTCTGGTATTTCTCATTATGGGAATTGTTTAATTGCCAGTGAAAGGTTCGTGTGGCGGGATAATCAGGGGATTTATTTTGACACCATTGGTAATTTTGTTGAATCTCGTCTTCTCCCTAACGAAACGACAACTGAACTTAATCAAGCTCTTGGTATTGCAACACTGTCCATTGACCCAAAAACTCAACAAAGCTGTTGGCAACCTGTTACCAGGGTGTTTAAGCGACAAACTCAAACTCTGATTACCTTCCGCACGGCATTAGGACGGACTTTAACGGTGACTCCTGATCATTTAACTTTACTATTAGAAGATGGGCAATGGTGTGTGCGAGAAGCTAAGTTGCTAAAAGAAGGGGATTTAATTCCCTTACTGATTAATTTACCTTTACCCGATTTTCAAGCTGTTGAGGAGATTCCTACCCTAGATTTATTAGAAACCTTAAATAACTCTCATCAAGGGCGACACAATGTTTATGTTCAACTGCCTGAAACGTGGCAACCAACAGAAACCATTCGGGCTGAATTATGCCGATTAGAACCCTCGGCTACTAACCGTTATCAATATATTCATAAACGTTATTTGCCTTTACCCTATTTCCTACAATTAGAAACGCTTCTGAATGTGCAACGATTGGATATTTTGCTATTCCGTAGAAGTGGTAAAGCTAACTACATGAAAGCCGTAATAAAACCTGATGAAACCTTTGCTCGTTTCCTCGGCTATTATCTTTCAGAAGGGTGTGTTTCTGCTAACGGTAATACTTACAAAATTATCCTGACATTTGCTTTACATGAACAAGAATATGTTGATGATGTTGTACAGGGATTCAAAGATTTAGGACTACGCCCCTGTATTGAAAAACGACAATCAACAATTGCTGTTTATGCGACATCTTGGCTTTTAGGATATGTCTTAAAAGAGGTTTGGCAATGTGGACAAGGTGCAGCAAATAAAGCTTTTCCTAGTTTTGTTTTTACATGGCCCAAACATTTACAAAGAGAAGCCTTAAAAGGATTAATGCGAGGGGATGGTTCCTTTACGACCAAAACAAACGGCAGTCATGCTAAAATTGCCTTTGGTTCGACTAGCCAAAAATTATTTGAACAAGCTTTAGCATTAATTCAAAGCCAAGGTGCAGTCCCTTCTATTCATTATCGCCCTTCTGCTACTGGAGAAATTGAAGGTCGCCCTTATCAAAGTTTACCATTTTGGGAATTAGAAGTGAGTAATATTTCAGGACTCACTTCTTTGACTCAAATTTTTTCTCAAGATCGAGATGAACAACTGGTTGAGGCTTTAAATCGTTATCAGGGAAATCGATATTCTTTCCCTCGTTTTGAAGTTTCTAATGAGTTAGCTTTTGTTAAAGTTAGAAGTGTGGAAACTCACAATGTTGAATTGTGTAATGTCTACGATGTTGAAGTAGAGAATACTCACTTATTTGTGACAACATCTGGAATTGTAACTCACAATTGTTTCGGGGTTCCCACCGTTGGGGGAGAGGTTTATTTTGATCCGGCTTATAATGGAAATCCCCTAGTTAATGCGATGGCAATTGGGTTAATGGAAACCCCAGAAATTGTTAAATCTGGAGCTTCAGGAATTGGAAATCCCGTTTTATATGTAGGGTCAACAACCGGACGGGATGGCATGGGTGGCGCGAGTTTTGCTAGTGCCGAATTAAGCGAAGAATCGATCCAAGATCGCCCCGCAGTACAAGTGGGAGATCCGTTTTTAGAAAAGTCTTTAGTTGAAGCGTGTTTAGAAGCGTTTAAAACCGGGGCGGTGGTAGCAGCCCAAGATATGGGAGCCGCAGGAATTACCTGTTCAACGTCAGAAATGGCGGCAAAAGGTGGAGTCGGAATTGAACTGGATTTAGACTTAATTCCGGTACGAGAAACGGGGATGGTTCCCTATGAATATCTGTTATCGGAATCTCAAGAACGAATGTTATTTGTGGCTCAAAAAGGACGAGAACAAGAGTTAATTGAGATTTTCCATCGATGGGGATTGCAAGCGGTTGTTGCAGGAACAGTCATTGCAGAACCCATCGTTAGAATTTTATTTAAAGGGGGAATTGCGGCGGAAATTCCAGCCGATGCTTTAGCAGAAAATACACCTTTATATCCGCGAGAAATATTATCAGAACCCCCAGAATATGCTCAAAAAGCATGGCAGTGGACACCGGAATCTTTACCTCAATCTACAATATCAGGACTGGAAATTAACGGAGAATTTCAATCGTGGAATCAGGTTTTATTAACATTATTAGATACTCCTTCTATTGCTTCTAAACGCTGGGTTTATCGTCAATATGATCATCAAGTTCAGAATAATACGGTTTTAGTTCCTGGGGGCGGAGATGCAGCAGTAATTCGCTTACGCCCCTTAGAACCTATTCCGAATTTTCAAGGGTCAGTTAATAAGGGATTAGCAGCAACGGTAGACTGTAACTCTCGGTATGTCTATCTTGACCCCTACGAAGGAGCGAAAGCAACAGTTGCCGAAGCTGCCCGGAATTTAAGTTGTGTGGGGGCTGAACCTGTGGCGGTGACGGATAACTTAAATTTTGGCAGCCCGGAAAAACCCATCGGATATTGGCAATTAGCCGAAGCTTGTCGGGGAATTTCTGATGGCTGTAAAGCGTTTAATACTCCTGTTACGGGGGGGAATGTGTCGCTTTACAATGAAACCCTTGATGCAGAGGGAAATCCTGAATCTATTTATCCGACCCCAGTGGTGGGAATGGTGGGATTAATTGCGGATTTAACGAAAATTTGTGGCCAAGCTTGGCAAAATTCAGGGGATTTAATCTATCTTTTGGGGGATGACAAAACTTTACCCACGTTAGGAGCATCTGAATATCTGGCTGTAGTTCATCACACCATTGCAGGGAAACCGCCACGAGTGGATTTTGAGTTAGAACAAAAGGTACAAGCGGCTTGTCGGGAAGGCATTCGTCAAGGATGGATTCAATCGGCCCATGATTGTGCAGAAGGAGGGTTAGCGGTGGCCTTAGCTGAATGCTGCATGAGTAGTCAAAAAGGCGCAATGGTTAAGCTGAGTTTAAGTTCTACCGCTTCTGTCCGTTGGGATAATATTCTGTTCGCAGAAGGCGGGGGACGGATTTTGGTTTCTGTTAATCCTGAAAATCAATCCGTTTGGGAAACCTATCTACAACAACAGTTAGGAGTAGAAAACGACATTTGGCAAAACTTAGGTTCTGTGGGGTCGGTGTCTGAATCTTTACAAATTCTCACGGCTGATGATCAGAGCTTAATAGAGGTTAATGTTGCAGAAATGCAGGTTTCCTATGAAAACGCTATTGAACGACGGTTATGAATAATCACTGATCAGTCGAGAAATAGACAGTTGATTCACTCGCATAGCGGGAGTCTGTACAGGCGGGTTCATTAAGATGTTAACCAATGATCAAAATCTGAGTCCTACACACTGATAACTGATCACTGATCACTGATGACTGATTTTATTTCCTGATCCGTGTCAAATAAGCTACAGTAAAGAGGGACAAGATTAAGAGAATATTAACTTTTTAGTCATTCTACCTCTATAATCCAGTAGCGTTATATCGTTCCCACCATCTGACTTTGCCAATCAGGAGCCAAACCGTAACATGATTCCAAACGATTCCCTTGATACGCACTCTGCCCAGGTTGATGATCACAGACCTGATAAACCAGAAGAAGCCTGTGGCGTTTTTGGGGTTTATGCTCCGGGTGAGGATGTTGCAAAACTGGCTTATTTTGGTCTGTACGCGCTCCAACACCGAGGCCAAGAATCCGCCGGAATTGCCACCTTTGAGGGCGACAAGGTACATCTACATAAAGACATGGGTTTAGTGTCCCAAGTCTTCAACGAAGTGCTATTAAACGACCTCGTTGGCCATATTGCGGTGGGCCATACCCGCTATTCCACCACGGGATCGAGTCGGGTGGTGAATGCTCAACCTGCGGTCGTCTCAACTCGTTTAGGTTCCCTCGCGTTAGCACATAATGGTAATTTAGTCAATACTGGGGAATTGCGTGAGGAATTAACCAAGCGTGAATTTGACTTTCTGACCACGACGGATAGCGAAATGATTGCCTTAGCCATCGCCTCAGAAGTCAATAATGGCAAAGATTGGTTGGAAGGAGCGTTAAGTGCCTTTAACCTCTGCCAAGGAGCTTATAGTTTAGTCATAGGTACTCCAAAAGGATTAATGGGAGTGCGTGACCCCAATGGAATTCGACCTTTAGTGATTGGAACGTTACCGACAAATCCCAAACGGTATGTTTTAGCCTCAGAAACCTGCGGATTAGATATTATTGGGGCAGAATATCTGCGGGATGTGGAACCTGGGGAACTGGTTTGGATCAGCGAAGAAGGAATGGCATCCTTTCACTGGAGTCCGAAACCTGCGCGGAAATTGTGTGTGTTTGAGATGATTTATTTTGCCCGTCCTGATAGTGTCATGTGTGGCGAAAGTCTCTATAGTTATCGCATGGAAATTGGGCGGATTTTAGCCAGAGAATCCTTTGTAGATGCGGATATTGTCATCGGCGTTCCCGACTCTGGAATTCCCGCCGCCATTGGATTTTCCCAAGAGTCCGGCGTTACTTTTGCTGAAGGTTTAATTAAAAATCGTTATGTGGGACGGACGTTTATTCAACCGACCCAAAGTATGCGCGAGTCGGGAATTCGCATGAAGTTAAACCCGTTAAGGGATGTATTAGAAGGTAAACGGGTGATTATTGTGGATGATTCAATTGTCCGAGGAACAACCAGTCGCAAAATTGTTAAGGCGCTACGGGATGCGGGTGCAAAAGAAGTTCACATGAGAATTTCTTCTCCTCCAGTAACCCATCCTTGTTTTTATGGAATTGATACGGATAGTCAGGAACAATTGATTGCGGCGACGAAATCTATTGAGGAAATTCGTCAACAAATTGGGGTAGATACTTTAGCTTATTTGAGTTGGGAAGGAATGTTAAAAGCAACACGGGAAGATCCCAATACCTTCTGTTCGGCTTGTTTTACTGGGAATTATCCGATTGATATTCCTGAAAAAGTAAAACGCTCTAAATTAATATTAGAAAAATCGGTAACGGTTTAAAGTAGGATGAGCTTCGCCCATCAAAATCCTATTCAGGATAGAGTTTTGATGGGCTGTTTTTTTAGGGTGTTTTGAGCGGGAAAAATTCATCCTACTTTTTGTCTGCGTGAATATAATCCACGAAATAAAATTTAGGCTCTAAATAATATTTTAATCCTCCATATATTCCTAATCCTAAAAGGGCGATCGCCATTAAGGGAAATCCCCAGTGTGACCGAAGAGAATCTGACATTAAGGCTACAGTAGAAACCGTTAATACGAAGTAAATTAATAACCCTAATTGTAACCGTTGAATATTTTTTAAAGCATTTCGACAGCTACTACAATGTTGGGTATGTTGGTGATAGATATCCATAACTTGACGACGGTTATCATTAACAGGGGAATATTCAGGAACCGGAATATTAAGCTGTTTCCAAGGTAACTGTCCGTGACAATATTCCTCAAACCATTTACGAAATTCAATAATTAAACGATCAGCACTGGTTGGCATTTTATAAGCGGTTTTCCAGGTTTGATTCGGGTGATTTTGTTGTAACAAGCGTTCCTGTTGATGCAGTAGCATCATATCACTATCCATGACTAAATTCCGCAACATAATATGCTCCCACCATCGAGGTTTAATCTGAACTAAGGTTTTATTAAAGTTTTGAGGAAAGAAACCAATTAATCGTGATTTTCCGGGTAAAACAGGAATACAATAAGCCACAATTCCTACTTTTTTACCGTTAGGGAATTCAATTTGATATTCTATATAACAAGGGGGATGAAATTTAATTGTACGACCTGCAACAGAGATTGTCGCTTCAAGAGTCTGGATTGTTGATTGGAGAATTTCAAACGTAATCGGTTGAGCATTTTCTCGTCTTCCTTGTAACCCATGATGAGCAAAAGCAACGTGACTGGGATCAACTAAATTTTCGACTAACGTTTGCCAATCATAGTCTAATTCTCGAAAAAAAGAACTCCAAACAAATCCTTTTTTAGCATCAATTTGAGGGGATAAAGCTAAGGGAGTTTTTGCAGCTAATTCAGGAGATAATGGATCAGTCCAAACCCATAAAATTTCCTGTTGTTCACGGGTGGGAAAGCTTTGAACACAAAATTTATCTTTCACTAATTCCGGGTTTTCGGCTTGGGGAATTCGGGTACACACACCTTGAGAATTGAATTCCCAACCGTGATAACTACACATTAAATTTCCCGTTTTTTCATCAATTCTGCCTTCACTTAAGGGGGCTAAACGATGGGGACATTCATCTAAAAAGACTTGATATTGTTGTTGATCTTTGGGTTTCCAAATCACTAAACGCATTCCCAATAGGGTGATTTGTTTGGGATATTTGGGGTCAAGATCGGCTAGAAGAACTAGAGGATACCATTGTTGGAAAAAGTTAAATTCGGGTGTTGTCATCTCTTTTTCTCCTAAGACTTACAACAATATAGCAAGTCTAAATGAATTGTACACTCATCATGATATCAAGATTATTAACCCTAAAAAATGGACACAAATTCGGTGTGTAGGGGCGAGGCGCGCCTCGCCCCTAGGATTATTCGGATTTCCAGCTATTTGTACAAATGATTTAGACTTGCTATAGAGAAGAGGATTAAACCTCAACTACAGTTCGCTTAATCCGGCGAATACTGTTGATAGAATTTGATTGGATACTAAGAAACCATCGGGGTCAGTTAATCGGATTAAGCCTTGATTAAAGTTAGGTTGAATTAAATTCTGATTAATATCTAAAAATTGAACTAAACCTTCTTGATAAAAAGGCATTAATAGTGTTATAATATTGTGTAGTGTATCTGTTCCGAATTGTTGGGATAATGCTTCTAAATTAATGCCTTCTGATAACCGTAATCCTAACATTAAGGTTTCTAATAATTGTTCTTGAGTTGTATTCACAAATTCACTCATATCATCAGAATGATCCCCTTTCACCCAAGCATAATATTCTAGGCGTTTTCGAGGTCTTGTTAAACGATAACCTTGAAGATAACTCGCCGCACCCATGCCAAACCCATAATAGGATTGTTTTTTCCAATACACTAAATTATGCTGACATTGAAAACCCGGTTTGGCATAGTTTGAAATTTCATAATGTTCGTATCCTGCTTGTGTTAATAATTGTTGAGCTAAACGATACATTTGAGTTGTAGCTTCTTCAGAAGGTAAAGGAAATTCACCCGGAGTATAATAGCGGGAAAAAGGCGTTTTATCTTCGACAATTAAATCATAAATCGAAACATGATTAGGGTTAATTTGTAATAGTTTTTTTAGAGACAATTCCCAATCTTTGAGGGTTTGTTCAGGTAAACCAGAAATTAAATCTAAACTCCAGTTTTGAATTCCTACTTTTTCAATAATATTAATCGCGGTAAAAACTTCCTCAACGGTATGCGATCGCCCTGCTAATTGTAATAATTTATCTTGAAAGGCTTGAACCCCTAAACTCACCCGATTGATTCCTAGATTCACAAAACCCTGTAATTTTTCTCGATCAAAGGTTCCGGGGTCAACTTCCATGGAAATTTCTGCATTTTTAGCAATACCCAATTTTTGATCAACGGTGTTTAAAATCCTCTGAAGCTGATGAACAGATAATAACGAAGGAGTTCCCCCTCCCAAAAAAATTGTATTTAAGTTAGAAGCTGGAACAATTACAGATTCTTGATCAATTTCTTGACATAAAATATCGACATAATCTTGAATCATTGTAGAATTATCCCCGTGTTTGCGATCGCCCACAACCGCAACAGCAAAATCACAGTAAAAACAACGGCGACGACAAAAAGGAATATGTAAATAGGCAGATTTGGGCGGTTCTAAATCTTGAAATGATACCGGAGGCTGAATTTTGTTAACAAGAGGATTAGCATTCATGGAATTTTATCAACATTTGTATCTTCAATTCTAAATTGTTTGTAAAGAAATTAGAAGTTTGATTAGGTATGAAACAGTAAACCTTGAACCCATCAAGATGTAGAGAGTATAGGTACAAGCGGGTTTAGAGTGATCTCGAATGCCAAACTTAAGGGAGGATGGATAGATGCAGTCGGTTTTCCCTAACACTTGAATACAGATCAGGTTTCCGACAGAAGATATAATAGTACCCAAACCTGCGGATATCCTCAACAGGATTTCCAACCCACTTCCATCGGCTTAAAATCATGCTAGATGCAATCATTATTATTTTATTCATAATAGCTGGTGCTGGAACGGGCTTCTACGGCATTGAATTGCTTCCGAAACCTGTACTCGATCAAGTCACCAATATCGAAGGACTGCGATCCGTTACAGGTGCATTTACCGCCTTAATCGGAGGCGTGATGGGTTTAGTGGTGCAAACCACCTATCGCCGTTTAGAAGAACAAATTCGTCAGATGCCACTGGATGTTTTAATCACCCGTGCGATTGGTTTAGTGATTGGATTATTAGTGGCTAATTTAATGTTAGCGCCTTTATTTTTACTGCCTATTCCCCGTGAAGTTGGGTTTATTAAACCCTTGTTAGCGGTGTTATGCAGTGTCATGTTTGGATTTACTGGGGTTAATTTAGCGGATACTCACGGACGAGCATTTTTCAGAATTATTAATCCCAATAGTTTAGAATCAATGTTGTTGGCAGAAGGAACCCTAAAACCTGCCTATACAAAAGTCATTGATACAAGCTGTATTATTGATGGCCGGATTGAAAGTTTGTTAGAAACGGGTTTCATTGAAGGGCAAATTTTAGTTCCTCAGTTTATTTTACAGGAATTACAATTAGTAGCCGATGCTTCTAATGATCAAAAACGAATCAGGGGACGGCGAGGATTAGATATTCTCAACCGTCTGCGGGAAGACTATCCTGATCAAATTTCCATTCATCCGGCTGATTATGAAGAACCTCAAACAGTGGATGCAAAATTAGTGAGATTTGCTCAAGAAATTAACGGCACGCTGTTAACGAATGATTACAATTTATCCAAAGTCGCAACGGTACAGCAAGTTCCAGTTCTGAATATTAATGATTTAGCTCAAGCCATTCGTCCCTCCTATTTACCAGGGGATATTATTGAGTTAAAAATTAGAAAAGAAGGAAAAGAACCTTCTCAAGGAATTGGCTATTTAGATGATGGCACAATGGTTGTCGTGGAAGATGGAAGTGAATATGTCGGAGATCAGGTGCGCGTTATTGTGACCAGTTCTCTACAAACTTCCGCAGGTCGAATGATTTTTGCTCGTCCAGAACATTCGGTTTTAGCTTAAATTACCAAATTCAGCCCTAAAATAAAACCTGGTTTCTCTCAAAAATCTTAAAAATAAGATTTAATGGGGATAGAGAGACTGGGTTTTTAGCTGATCATAAGCTATTTATTGATCAGCCAATTCACAAAATCCAGGGAGGATTTATGGCAGAAGAACTAACAGATTGTTCCTATAACCCAGAAAGCCCGTGTCAAAAGCTAAAGATTCAAGTTCAACAATTAAAATTACAACTGTACGAAGAACAA
Source organism: Planktothrix sp. FACHB-1365 (assembly GCF_014697575.1). Lineage (GTDB taxonomy): Bacteria > Cyanobacteriota > Cyanobacteriia > Cyanobacteriales > Microcoleaceae > Planktothrix. The sequence goes on from NZ_JACJSC010000031.1 coordinate 38,903, forward strand.
CAAAACTGCAAACAGTTAGAAAACCGACTCCGAAGTCAAGAAAAATATCGAGAAATTGTAGAAACGCAAACCGAATTAATTTGTCGATTTCTACCGGATGGAACAATTACTTTTATTAATTTAGCCTTTAGTCGTTATTTTAATCAATCTTTTCAGGAATTAATAGGAAAAACGATTTATTCCTTAATTCCCCCAGTCGAACATCAACCCTTAAAAACTTACCTCCAAAGTTTATCTCTCCAAGCTTCAGTCGGTACTTACAAACACCCTATTATTCTATCTTCTGGAGAAGTTCGTTGGCAACAATGGATTCATCAAGCTTTCTTTAATCAACAGGGTGAGACAATTGAATATCAGGCGGTTGGACGAGATTTGACTGAATGTAAACCCGTAGAGGAAGAATTAGAATTTGCTAAAGAACGATTTGAAGTAGCGATTACTGCTTCTAATGATGGATTTTGGGATTGGGATTGGGTAACGGGAGAAATTTATTTTTCGCCCCGGTGGAAAGAAATGATTGGGTATAAAGATGAAGAATTACCGAATCTTTTATCCTCTTGGAAAAAAGTGATTTTCTCCGAAGATCGGATCGCAGCTTTAAAACGAATTGAAGACTACAATAGTGGAAAAATTGATCGATTTTTAGCAACACAACGATTTTATCATAAAAACGGATCAACGGTTTATATTCTCAGTCGTGCGATTCATTTTAAAGATGATCAAGGGCGTGTGATTCGGATGGTTGGGGCGCATACTGATATTACAGAATTAGTTAATGCTCAAGAAGAGTTGAAACAAAAAACAGAAATTTTACAAATGATTATTGATCATATTCCGATTATGTTAGCCTTTTATAATTCTCAAGGTGAAATCAAATTCATTAATCGAGAATTAGAGCAAGTTTTAGGATGGTCTTTTGAGGAAATTCAACAGATGAATCTCCTAAAAGCTTGTTATCCTGATCCAGAATATTGTCAGGAAGTTATCGATTTTATGTTAAGTGCAACGGGCGAGTGGAAAGACGTGAAAACTCTGACTCGACAGGGGAAACTTTTAGATACAGCTTGGGCAAATATTCGGTTATCTAATGGAATGCAGATTGGCATTGGACAGGATATTACCAAACGAAAAAAAGCCGAAGTTGCTATTAAACAACAAATTAAATGGGAACGATTAACTCGAAAAATTACAACAAAAATTCGCCAGAGTTTAAATTTAGATGAAATTCTGCAAACAACGGTTGATGAAATTCGAGAATTATTAGATTGTGATCGCGTTGTTTGTTTAAAATTTTTGGCGAATCAAACCAGTCAAGTAATTACTGAATCTGTCGCACCGGGTTGGGTTTCTGTTTTAAATGAAACTTTCTCAAATAAGGATTTTCCTCAAGAATATTATCAACGCTATTGTCAAGGTTATCCTCGAATTATTCCTGATATTACACAAGATCTTTTACTGCCTTGTTTAGTCGATTATTTACAAAGTTTAAGGATTAAATCAAAGTTAATTTTTCCTATTATTGAAGATAATAATTTATGGGGATTATTAATTGTTCATCAATGTCGATATCAACGAAATTGGCAACAATCAGAAGTCAGTATTCTTCTTTCTTTAGCTTCTCAAGTCAGCATTGCGATTCAGCAATCTCAACTTTATCATCAACTAGAAGATGTTAATCAAGAATTACATCGTCTTGCTACGATTGATGGATTAACTCAAGTTGCTAACCGTCGTTATTTTGATACCTATTTATTCTCAGAGTGGAAACGGTTAGCACGGGAACAATTGCCCTTATCTTTAATTTTATGTGATGTAGACTTTTTTAAACGTTATAACGATATGTATGGACATTTACAAGGCGATAAATGTCTAAAAAAAGTCGCTGAAATCTTAACAAAATTAGCCAAACGTCCAGCAGATTTAGTGGCTCGTTATGGCGGGGAAGAATTTGCTATTATTTTACCCAACACAGACCAATATGGGGCGATTACTGTCGCTCAATTCATTCAAAAGGAATTCGCTCAAGTTAAAATGATTCACCCCGATTCCCCCCATCGTTATATAACTTTGAGTCAAGGGATAACCACTTGTATTCCTCTTCCTAATACTCATTTTGATCGGTTGATTCAAAGGGCAGATGACGCACTTTATGAAGCTAAAGCAAAAGGGCGAAATCAAGCTATTTTTTATCAAACGGAATTAATCACAAACTGACTAATGACTTCTGGCTGACGATTAATAATATTAGCAGGACTTGTTTTAATATCGGTTTCGGTATAAGGTTCAATTCCGTAGACGTTGACTTGTAACTGTTGGGTTTGTTCATCTACCACAAATTCTGTCCAGCCAAAATTATGCACTGCAAAATAAGACCCTTGCATTAACTCAGCTTTTCCTTGAGTTTCATCTAAACCAATCGGATTATTATATCCCAATTGATTTAATTGATTATTAAGAATATTTTGAACCAATTGATCTTTACTAGAAGCCGTGTCTAAAGTTTGATAAAAATCCTTTGTCTCTTGAGTAATGGTATCAATTGAACTCAAGTTAATCATTTCTGAACCAAAAGTTGCGGGAATCAACTCCTCCCCTAAATTCAATTGCTGACCTATAGGCCCTACGGTAATTTCAATCGCATCGGTTTGAATTTGAGGTTGATCAAAACTTAATTGATAGGTTAACTCATTAACAATGGTTCCATCTGCACCGCCTGAGACAAATATCACATTCTGAATATTATTTTGATCAATAAATTGTAATAAATCCGTGCGTTCCGCCGCATAACCTTCCCAACGGTCAGCCGACTCAAACAGTCCTAAATTTTGCATGGGAACCGGAGAAAAAATAAATTTCCAAGTGACTCCGGCGTTTTGGGCATCTAATAAATTAGTCTTTAAATCTTGTAACTGAACTTTACCTAATAACGTCCGGTTGGGGTCAAAAGAAGACGCTAAAAATTGATTAATTTGACTGTCTAAAGCCGGGTCAGGAACTTGAGTTAAAGGTGCATCTCGAAAGGAACGGGCATCTAAAACAAATAACGCTCCATCCTGACCAAAAGGTTGAAATCGATAGAGTTTTTGTTGATTAGCCGTGCGTGGATCTCCGGTTTCTCCATACACTTGATTTCCCACAGGATTATAGTCTTTCCAAGCTTCTAAACCGATATTAAATTGATTGGTATCATTAATAAATTGTCCTTCATTTCCAAAAAAGAATTGTTGAGGAGATAAGGCAGGATTTTCACCTCCCGCAAAATTCTGAATTAAATTTTGATCATTCCAAGTCCCATATAAAGTTGTGGAAGCTTGCAAATTTGCCCAAGGATTAAGCTCTAAACGGGGGGAAACAATTTCATTATATTTGGTTCTAAAATCTAAGGGTGTTGTTGCTTGTTGAACATCGGGTAAATCGGGGGAAATTGTATCCGCAGAAATGGTATTTCCCAATTGTACAAAAAAGTCTAAATTGCGTTCGGGAACGTTATTGACAGACATATAAGGCATTAATTCTCCTTGTCCGTCTGCTGTTGCTCCAAATCTTAATTCTGTTTGAATATCGAGGGGTGCTGGCGTGCGAAAATTCCCCACCGATGATACCCCTTGAGCATTGGTAAATCGATAAAAATATTGAGTATTAGGTGCTAAATTATTGACTTCTAATTTAACAGGTTCAGTAATATCGGTGACGGTGGTATTGAGAACACCAATAGGATTAAAAAAACTGAGATTAGTCGCATATTCTAACGTAATCGGCCCCGCCGCAGAACTCCGTGTCCAAAATACCGTTGAAGTTGCCGTTGTATCCCCCGTTGCTACTCGATTAGGTAAACTAGACCCCTCTGGGTCAATAAAGGGGGTAAACCGTCGATTTTCCGCAGCCCCAATATTAATATAATGTTGAATTCCCGTGAGTTCATCTCGTTCAACCGCAGCCGCAGCATCGGGATTTTGAGCTAAATAATAGCTAGAATTATAGAGGGGTGTGGGGCTACGATCTTCAAATTGTCCGAATTCAATAAAATGTTCAATTCCCGTAATATTACCTTGGGCAACGGCTTGGGCAACATCAGGATTTTCGGTTAAATAATAAGAGGTATTAAATAAAAAACTGGGGTTACGATTTTCAAATTGTCCTAGGGTAATATAATGTTGAAAACCACTAGCAAATGCTCCACTATTAACGGCTTGGGCAACATCAGGATTTGTACTTAAATAATAAGATTCATCATAGAGGGGACTGGGTTGGCGAACTTGAAATTGACCCGACTCAATAAAGTGTTGAAATCCATTGGCAATTACCCCACTCTGAACAGCCGCAGCAACATCGGGATTTTGAGCTAAATAAAAGGATTCATTAAATAAACCATTGGCTTCTAACATAAACGTAATTTAATGAAATGAACTGATAACCTTTAAGGGCGAGGTCATCTCCAAAGTCCGTCAACTTCAGCCAAAAATTTCTGATTATAGCTAGGATCTGATCCCCCTAAATCCCCCCTTCGGCAGGCTCAGGGCATAGCCTTAAAAAGGGGGACTTTGATCTCCTGTTCCCCCCTTTACAAGGGGGGTTAGGGGGGATCTAAGACACTTAAAACAATCAATGAACTTTCGGTAATCAGCCTACTTTTAGCCTTAAAGTTGACACTGATAAGTCATCTCACCCCTACATCCGAAAATGCTCATTTATGGCTAATAGGACTCAATTTAATATCCTATAGTTCCCCAGTTTTAAAGCGGAATCTATTTAAACTGATCTCGCACAAGCAATAATGGTTCGGTGACGAGGGCTATTAAAATTAATCGTAGGACGATGAAATCCTGCATCCATTATGGCTTGTTCAATATCTAATGTAAAATATTCATCTAAATAAGGTTCTGTACTTTTTAACAACGTAAAAACATAGGGGGGCATTTTCTTGAATTGTTCTGATTGCGGATTCATATCCATAATTGCCAAATGACCATTTGGACGTAATAAACGTCGTGCTTCGTGGAAAATTTCACGGGTGGGAGCTTGGGGTAATTCGTGACAAATTAAACACAGAGAAACTAAATCAAAAGAAGCACTGGGTAAACTTGTTGATTCTGCTGTCGCATGAACCCATTGGGGAGGATATTTCCAATTGGATTGTTTTTGGGTATTATAGGTAGCAACTGCTAAAAAATAAGGCGATAAATCTACACCCGTCAACTTCGCATCAGGAAAAGTTTCTTGCAAAGCTAATGTACTCATTCCCACACTGCATCCCAAATCTACAATATCTTGGGGAGGAGTCGGTAATTGAGCTTTTAAAATATCATGATAACTTTGTCGCAATTTAGCATCACCCTGGGCTCCTGCTTCTGGCCAAATTTTAGCATGAACCGCATAGGCCGCAACTTCGACTTCAACGGCGGCTTGCAAACTTAGATTTCCATCCTCATAGGCGTGGAAGGACGTAACATAATAATCGGGATATTGCAGATTGGGGTTTTCAACTTGAGATAATTCTGCATCCCAATTCCGGGCGAGTAAGGTTTCCGTCTGTTTTCGCCAAGGAACTCCCATTTTTTCAGCCCGTTTAATCATCATTTGTCGGGCTTGGTGTTTAGCAAAATTGCTGAGAGGTTTAACCGCTAAAATCCCGTTGACGAAGCGGGACATCAATTCAGGTTTGGAGGTTGTGCTGACCGTCATGATGGGTATCTGAGTATTTACATCTATGTTTCTTAGTGTTTCACGATGGGGAATTTTTGTCACCTCTGAAGGGGAAAAAAGAAACGACAGTTCTCAACAAAACTTATAATTTTAATCGCTAAATTTGTGCTACAGACGGGGTTTTTAGGTTTGTTGTGAGGAATAAACGCTTGTTAAGTCTGGTTTTTGACTCTTCATTTCTAACAGTTGATTATTCAAAACCATTGTGGTACTTGAATTATATTCAAACCCAATATGTTCATAAAATTTTTGTTGATAGGTTGTCATTAAATAAACTCGTTCAACGCGACACATTTTGGGATGACTTAATACGGTTTGGACTAATTTTCGTCCCAGTCCACTCCCTTGATAATCAGGATGAATTACTACATCCCAAATATTCGCGCGATAAATGCCATCAGAAGTTGCTCTTGCAAACCCAATCATTTGCTCATAATCCCATACTGTAACAACAGGTTCACTATTACTAATGGCAATTTTTAAATCTTCTTGGCTTCGATCTTTTGCCCAAAATGCAGCGAGTTGAAATAGAGCTTGAAGCTGGTTTAAATCAATGTTAGTACGAGAATCATTAAATAAGATATGATGGTGATCCGGTGAAACAGCTTTCATAGAAAATAATCCTTTAAATGATTTTCAGCAACCGATAACCACTGATAACTGTTAAGAAACTGATGAATTTTAACTCAAGATTAGCACGTTAAAGCAGATCCAGTTTAATCTACTGAAACCAGGTGCTATGGAACAGATCAAAGTTCATTGATTGTGTGGCGAATTTAACAATATTCAAAAAAATACGCCTCTTTTCCAGATGGTAACTGGACTGATATTGAGTGTTTTTCTTGAAATAAATCCTATAACATAGGGATAGAATAATCAAGAGTTTAGGATAAAATATGAGCGTTTAATGACATTTGCAGCCAGACGGTGAGATTTTCCCTAGAACACTCTCAGAAATTCTGTAATTTCAGTAACTAATTGCCTGATTTCACCTGTTTTTTCACCCTTAAATAAAGGGGTGCGTGCGCTGTACTTACGCACCCTACAAGGGTTGAATCATGCTAAATTTTTTTAATAAAAAACGGGCTATTTTAGCCCGCTTTAACAAGAGATAAAATTAATTAAGCTTCAACTGCTGCGGGTTCAGCTTGAGGAACAGCGTAAACACTAATTTTTTGGCGAGTTTTACCTTTACGTTCAAAACAAACAACCCCATCAATTTTGGCGAATAAGGTATCATCGCTACCGATACCCACATTGTTACCGGGGTGGAATTTGCAACCCCGTTGACGAACTAAAATATTACCCGCGCGAACAACTTGACCGCCATAACGCTTGACACCCAAGCGCTGGGCGTTAGAGTCACGACCGTTACGAGTGCTACCCGTCCCTTTCTTATGAGCCATTGTATTCTCCCAATGAAATAATCAGTATGTTAGATAGTCTGACGCAATGTGGTGTTACTCTTCTGTCGCTGGCCCAGACTCTGCGGGTTGTTCTTCCCGCTTCGCCACGACAGACCCATTCAGAGAAATAGAATCAATCATCAACCGAGTAATTTCTTGGCGATGACCTTGTTTTTTGCGGGTTTTCTTCTTCGGACGCATTTTATAAACAATAATTTTCCGTCCCCGCAGATGGCGCATCACAGTTCCTTCAACCGTCGCCCCACTCACTAAAGGCTGACCAATTTGAACGTCGCCGTCATGATTGACTAACAGAACTTTATCAATGGTAATTTGTTCATTTTCTTCGGCGGCTAATAGTTCAATATCGTAAAACCGACCGGGTTCTACTTTAATTTGTTTACCGCCTGTTTCAATAATTGCGTAACTCATGGAATTTTGGGTTAAGGTTGCCGTACAGGTAGCCCAAAAACACTGAAAGCACGTTCAACCCTTAACAGGTTAATGAACTTTGTGTCTTTTTCGAGCGTTTGCCATGTCTGCACCTGTTCCGAGCAAGGTTTAGACACAATCTCTTATTATCGTTGATGAGTATTCATTCTGTCAAGTCCAAACCCGTAGTAAGCCCTTCAGGGCTTCAACCCAAACCCGTAGTAAGCCCTTCAGGGTTCCAACCCAAACCCGTAGTAAGCCCTTCAGGGCTTCAACCCAGTGTCAACAACAAAGACAAAAAATTAATTAACTTTAGCTTTTACTAACCGTTGGATTCGGTACTTTTTCAGCAGATTTATCGACAAATAGGGTATCAATATCAATAGATTCATAACCTTTTGTGGCTAATAAATTCAACATTGAACCTAATTGTACCCAAATCAATAAAGCCGTCGGAATCACAACGATTAACCCCATCAAGCCCGCAATCCAATAGACGGGAAAAAACACCGCTAAACTGGAACTGACAGACAATGAGACAAATAACGTCATCCCCAAATAAGCCGCAATTAAATTGGGAGTTTTATAAGGAATAGACGTTGACCGTTGAGGACTTTCTCTCCACACCGCCACTTGATATTCCAACATATCTTTAAAAATGATTCCCCACAATACGGCCAACACCGTTGAAGCTACAATAACAATATAAATCGGGGAAACGACAAGGGGTTCAGAGATCATAATCAATGCCAAAAAGGAAGGGTTTTTTACAATTCGTTACATAGTATATCGCTTTTGTTAAAACCAGGGAATATCTAAGGACTGTAATAATTCCAGGTCATCTTGCTCCGACGATAGCGATTTTGCTCCCACAGGGACGCATTCTTAGGATTAGGGTTGGGTTCAGGGTTATGATAAATACGGAGTTCGTTGGTACTCAAGACGATTAATTCTTCTCGCCAATCACCAGAAACATCTGCAACATAGAGGCGATAGGTTTGTTCAGGAAATTGAATTTGATATTCACCGTTAAGGGGATCGAAAATCGCCACATCTCCCTGTTCATGACGTTCCTTGGCGGCGGCCAACTGTTTAGCCTCCCCCGTCCAATCAATCGGAAAAATCACTTCAACCCCTTTCTGTGTCCAACCTTCAGGCGCAGTCTTACTAAATTCATAGTTAGAAATGAGTTGACCTTTAGCATCAAAGACAAAGGGTTTTTGATCGGTATTAAAACGACTCCGACACCAAATTTCCAATCCAGGACGACTGGGATCAAAGTCTCCCACCGCAGCATTTTGAGGTTCCCAATTTTTATAATCTGTTTCCCAAATCAGTCCTTTTGTATTGTAGAGAAACACACGATTGCGTTTAAGACGGTTGGGGGGCTGGGCGTTTTCTCTTTTTTCCCCCCCTTCTTCTAAACCCACAACTTCCAACCCAGGAATATCAGGTCGAACATCCGCAATAAAAACAGAATCAAGATGACCTTCAAGAGGAAGACTAAACAAGATATCGCCTTTTGGAGAAATTAGCGTACCTCCTAACACTTCATCTAGGCCATCTCCATCGAGATCTCCAACCCGTGCGCCATTGTGTGCATTGGCGACAAAATCATCTCTTGTCCACAAAGGTTGAGGATTATCTTGTTTGAGTAAATCTTCAATAGAATAAGCCGCAATATAACGACCCATCCGATAATCAGCATTTTCAGTGGCTTGTAGAAGTAGATCGCGATCGCCTTTTCCGCGAAAATTAGCAATTACTAAATGTTCCCACCGCTTAGTTTTTTCAGGAGAGGTGAGTTGAATTTCTCGAATTGTTTGTCCCGTTGCACCCTCAACAATCTGTAACCGCTTATCTGTGGTCAGAAACAAAACTTCTATTTTGCCATCTCCGTTAACATCAGCGGCTTGAACTCCAGGTGCGTGTAACCCCGGTAAACCTTCGCTTTCTGCTTGTGTGGTGAGTTGCACCTTAGCAGATTTTTCCCAGAGTTTTTGACCGGAATGATCATAAACCTGAATTAAACCTTGTTGCTGACCCAGAAGATTTGAACGAGACTGGGTAATAATAAAATCTTTTTGATTATTGTTATTAACATCAACCGCAATCAGTCCCCCTTGATCTTTAGATTTCATGGACAAATCTAAGGGAATCACTTTAACATTTGGATTAGGATTGCTTAAGCTTTCTTGTTGAGAAGAGGATGCTTCCCCACATCCCCAATTCAAACTGGCTAGGACTAGACTTAAGCTGAATAAGCTCAAAATTTTGTTCATCTGTGTTCTCCAACTTGAACTTTCCAGAATCCGAGTTATTGCACTGAAGCTGACTTCATCAGGACAGAAACATATTTTAAGAAAAAATTTAGCATAATCCTAACTCAAAAGACGAATATTTAAGGTTTTTTGATTGAAATCTTGCCTTCATCATCAATTTTTAAAGGGGTTTTTGGGAAATCTTGTTGAATGAGATTGCGAATTAACTTAATACTTTTAGACTGATTATCTAAATTAGGAACCCCTTGAGAATCTAATTGAACGGGGATAATTTTTCCACTGATAAAATCTCCTTGAGGATTAACTTTTGCTTCTAAAATTAATGAATATCCTAACTCTCCAGAGGTTGATAAGGTTCGATATCCCATAAAATTTCCTAAAGAATAAGCAATTAATTTACCTTTATAAAGTTCTAATGCTCTGGCAACATGGGGGCCGTGTCCTAAGATTAAATCAGCGCCCGCATCTATCATGCTATGAGAAAATAACACTAAATTACCGCGATTTTCTCCATAAAAATATTCTGTTTTATTCTTAACATTTAACGCACCTGTTCCTTCCGCGCCACCATGAAAAGAAATCACAACAAAATCAGCATTTTTCTGAGCTTGCTTAACTAACTTTTTGCCCGCTTCAATATTACTTAAATTATTATGAGCGTCATAATTACTAAATCCAATAAAGGCAACTTTTACCCCTTTAACTTCATGATAAACAATTTTTCCCTTTTCTCCCACTGGCTTAATTCCCGTTTTTTGAATATTCTGAACGGTATCTTTAAAACCCGCTTCAAAAAAATCAAACGAGTGATTATTCGCAACATTCAAAATATTAAATCCGGCATCTTTCAATAAAGTCGTATAGTCGGGAGGAGTGCGAAAAGCAAACACTAACCCCCGACCGATGGCTTTTGCACTATAGGGATATTTCGTTAATGTACTTTCAAAATTACCAAAAACAATATCTCCTTTTAATTCCGGTTTCACATCCGCAAATAAAGCTTTTTTATTAGAAGATAATTTATTATAAGGGTAATTCGTTCCTGGGATAATATCACCGACAGCCCGAATGGTCAGTTGTAAATCAGGACTAATCGGATTTTGTAACGTTGTTAAGGTTAACTGCGAGACTTGATTAAGAGTTTTAATTGTTGCAGTTTTGTGAACGGGCAAGGGTGAGGGTGTAGAAACGGGTTCTACTGCTAACGATAGAGAGGGGATTTTAGGTAAATTAGTAGAGATAGTTTGAGGAATTCCCGTTAAAAAAGCAGCGATTTGTTGATGATTTTGGTTAACGAGAAATCCCGATAACGGCAAAACCATTAAACTAACGGAACCCGCAATTAACCAAGGTTTAGAAACTGAAATTTGAGGGTTAGGGAAAACAACTTTAGGAACTGAAATGTGCAGTTTTGGAATTGAAAGTTTAGGAAGGGATACCTTGAGTTGAGGCGTTTTTTGAGGTCGGGGTTGAGGTTGAGGTTGGGGTTGAGGTTTTGGAGGAGTTGGGGGTCTGACTGGGGAAGGCTGAGACTTAGAGACGAACTCCCGCAAAATCAGAGTTTGTGTCCAAGCGACTTTTTTCTGACCTCGACGGAATGCGGAAATTGTCACCGACCCAATACAGGCGGCATCTAACCGCATCAAACCGTTATGAACCACCCGCACACAGGCTTGAGCATCGGGAACTTGGCTAGACTCCAAAACCACGCTGAGATGGTGGTCTTGACGAGTGGCTTTTGCTGTTACCCCTTTGGGTTGTAGCGCCTGATTGATTAAAATAGCAATTGCTGTTGCATCCCCTGCTTTGGCCAGGGCGATAGTCTTGTGGTCACTCACTCCAATATCCTCACATCCGATTTAATTTATGGCGGAATTTCCCTTAGAGAGCCATCTCAACGAGTACAATGATCAACAGTTTATCGGATCAGGGCTTTAAACGGAATCTTCAGCATGATTTTTATCCAGCAGATCTTGGGAGGATATGACATTGGCTGTTCAGTATAGCTACGATAATATAGGTATTCGTTTACCCCATCGCATCATGGTTACGGGGGGGGCGGGGTTTATCGGTTCAAACTTTGTCCATCATTGGTTTAGTGCCTATCCCGATGACCGGGTTGTGGTTTTAGATGCGTTGACCTATGCCGGAAATCGCAAGAATTTAGTCAGTTTGGAGAATAACCCGAATTTTCGATTTGTTGAAGGGAATATTTGCGATCGCACTTTAATTGATAGTCTGTTACAAGAAGAACAGATCAATACTATTGCCCATTTTGCCGCAGAATCCCATGTTGATCGGTCAATTCTTGGCCCTGATGCGTTTGTGCAAACCAATGTCGTTGGGACGTTTACCCTTTTAGAAGCCTTTCGTCAATATTGGTTAGCTCAAGGTCAACCGGAACATTATCGGTTTCTGCACGTTTCTACCGATGAAGTTTATGGTAGTCTCAGCCCAAATGATCATGCGTTTACAGAAAAGACTCCTTATGCTCCTAATAGTCCCTATTCTGCTTCAAAAGCCGGAAGTGATCATTTAGCTAGAGCTTATTATCATACCTATGGAATGCCCACCGTTATTACCAATTGTTCTAATAATTACGGCCCCTATCATTATCCTGAAAAACTGATTCCGTTAATGTGTATTAACGCTTTATTAGGGAAACCGCTTCCGGTTTATGGGGATGGTCAAAATGTGCGAGATTGGTTGTATGTTTTAGATCATTGTCGGGCTTTAGATACGGTAATTCATCATGGCAGACCGGGAGAAACTTATAATATTGGGGGAAATAACGAAGTTAAGAATATTGATTTAGTTAAAATATTATGTCGGATTATGGATGAATTAGCCGTACATTTACCGATAAAACCGTCTAATCAATTAATTACTTTTGTTAAAGATAGACCCGGACATGATCGACGATATGCCATTGATGCCACTAAAATTAAAACGGAATTAGGCTGGGCACCATTAGTTACCGTTGAAGAAGGATTACGTCAAACAGTCGGCTGGTATTTAACCCATCGCCATTGGTGGGAGCCCTTATTATCTGAGGAATATCAAGCTTATTATCGACAGGTTTATCCGTCCTAAAACCGTAGAGACGTTGTATACAACGTCTCTACTTTCTAAAAATCATTTAATTCAGCAATAATATCTAAACTATCTTTATTGGCTTTAGGAAGGGGACAAATAATATCCTGTAAATATAATTTACCTTCTTGATAGTAGAGATAAAGTTTCCAGCGTTCAGCATCATCAATTCGGGCGCAATAAAGGGGAATTTGTATTCCTTTAATTCGTTTCAGTTTAGTCTTAAAAAATCGTTGATAGCGATAACAAGATTCATCCTGTAATTCTGCTAAAACTTCTAAAAATCGACCTCGAAGTTGGGGGGGAAGCAGGGTTAACGCTTTACGAATAATTCCCCGTTCATCAACCAGTGACGGCGACAACTGTACCATTGTTTGATTGAACCTCCATAAAGTCCGTAGATTGTAAGAAAGATTGATAAAGGGATTTTCCAACTTGTTGATAAACTTGGGCTGCAACTTGACTATCTACCACTCTAAATAATGTAATAATCGTGCGATTAAATAAAGGATCATCATCAATTGTTAAAATCACTCGTAAGTAATAATTAACAATAAAAGAATAGAGAGAGGAAGCATAATCCCCTAGTAAATCAAATTGATAAAATTGATGAAGTCGTCTTTCTCGATACCCTTTAACTTGTAATAAACAGGAAGAATATTCATGAAGCTGTTGCAAAATCAGTGTTTGTTCCGCTTCACTATAGGTTTTTAAATCCTCTTCAAATTCTTCAGTAGACTCAAATATTATCTCCATAACCTAGACTCCAAAGTCAACATTTTAACGGTTTTACAAATTAACAGAGAATTCAATTGTGCTATCCTACTTCATCATCTGTAAAATCCTTCTATTCCCGATTCCCTACTCTACCGAATATTTTACGGGTAAAGTTCCCCTGTGGAAAAAATGTGATCTGTTAATCGCAAAAAATTAAGATTTTCTCAACTTTCTTGGATTTTGTCCACTGACTTCAGCCTCAGTTGTCTTCCAAACGCTCTAAATTGAGCCAGAACTAAGTCCCTATTCAAGTTAGAAAATTAGAATTCCTTTAAATGTCTGGATGAAGTTTGAACTGAGCCGTTATCCTATTGTTCATTGTATTATATAAAATACCCGGACAGTGATTGTATCAGGGTATGCCATTTTAAAATTCCTAGATCAAAGTTGACCTTTCATTCAGTAAATTGGACAAAGTATTCGCTAACTTATCCCCAATTCCTTCCACCCAATTTTCATCTTGTTTGGTATAACTCCGAGGTGCATTAGCCCCTAAAATTAAAACCCCCTGATTTCCTAGGGGTTGACAAATCACCCCCTGGGTATTTTCGGGTAAATAATCAAATTCAATTCGCCCCGGATATAACGCTAAATTGACTAAATAGACAGGTTTTTGTTTCTCTAAAACTCGTTGTAAAATCGGCCCTGGATTAACAGTAGGATTGTTCCCTAATACTCCTCGCCGTAATAAAACTTCACCTTGATAATAAACCACAAGAGAACGGGTAACAGTATTTGTTAATAATAGATGAGAAGCCCAAGCTAATTCAGTTTTAACAAATTCAGGTAAATCCGGTTTCAATTCAAACCCCTGTTCTCCGATTAACTCAACCGCATCCGGGGATCTCGGTTGAATTTGTTGCCACAATAACCCCGTTAAAATCAACACCGCACTTAAAATGACCCCCAAGGCATCAGAACGCGCTTGAGAGTCCAATAATTCCGGGGTTAGAACCCGATTGATCAGGAGTAGTACCCCCCCTAAACTTCCTGCAAATATCGGTAATAATCGTAAAACCCGATTCCGATCTGATGTCGCCATAACTGCATCTGAATTAAGCTGAAAGAGTAATTACGAATTAGAAATTACGAATTACGAGCTAAATTAACTACTTAATTCTTAATTCTTAATTCGTAATTCTTAATTATTTAACCGACTTCCCCCGGTTCAATAATGCGTTGGAACAAATAACCAGTTCCCCTGGCCGTTAAGATTAATTCGGGATTACTGGGATCATCTTCCAACTTAGCCCGGAGACGAGAAATATGAACATCCACGACACGGGTATCAACGTGACGTTCTGGGGTATATCCCCAGACTTCTTGTAAAATTTCAGACCGAGAGAAAGGTTCACCAGAACGACTGACTAAAAGTTCTAATAAACTAAATTCCATCCCCGTTAAGCGGATGCGTTCATCTCCCTTGTAAACCTGTCGCTTGTTGGTATCAATTCTAATATTGCTAACATGAATGACACCCGAACTGGGAATCCCCGATGCGCCATTTTTGTCAATGCGACGTAAGACTGAACGAATTCTCGCTTCGAGTTCCTTGGGAGAAAACGGTTTAACCACATAATCATCCGCCCCCAACTCTAGCCCGGTAATCCGATCTGCGACATCCCCCAAGGCCGTTAGCATAATAATCGGGATATCGGATTCCTTGCGTAACTCTTGGCAAACTCCATACCCATCTAATTTGGGCATCATCACATCCAAGACCACTAAATCCGGGTCAGTTTTGCGGAACGTCTCTAAGGCTTCTTCTCCATCGGCGGCGGTAACGACATCGTAACCAATCATGGAAAGGCGAGTTTCCAAAATCCGACGGATACTGGCCTCATCATCAACAACCAAAATTTTTTCTTTATGATTTTCCAATGGATTTCAACGCTCCCTTAGTTGCATTAAGTTACAGTTTAGATAGAACAACAGTAAGACTCGCAACCCTGAATCTAAGGAATTTCTAGCTGACAACCACACCCATTGCCTTGGGGTAAGGCCTTAGCCTACGGTATGAACTCGTGGCTGGCGCGACTGTACTAGGCGAATCTCAACTTATGTTAAGTTTAGTTTGAGAAATGTATTGATTTTTTTACCTTATCATTAAGGGAACCCCCATGGAGATCCCCAATTATATCCCCGTATTCCTGGGACATCGATCACTAGCTGTAACAAAAGTTTAATCACTATTCTTGCCAAGATGAATCAGCTTTAAAGTTTTTTAAAGTTGCTCTAATTAAAAGTTGTTGTGTTGTAAGGTTTTCTTGCATTTCACTTGTTAATTCTGAAACCATGGCAAAATCTCGCACCCTTTATGTTTGTCACGAATGTGGAGCCGAATTTCCTCAATATTTTGGTCGCTGCTCTGCTTGTCATGCGTGGAATTCTTTGGAAGAACAAGTTGAACAACCCCCTCCTACCTCTTTGCAACGCTTTAGTTGGAGTAACCTGAGCGCAGAACACCCAGAGGGTTCACCGGAAGTGACTAAGCCCGGACAACCTCGGTCTTCCTTCCGATTATCCCAAATTTCCGATCAATCCCAATCCCGAATGCCATCAGGTTATGGAGAATTAGATCGGGTTTTGGGAGGGGGTATTGTTCCAGGTTCTTTAGTCTTAATCGGAGGTGAACCCGGAATTGGCAAGTCTACGCTGTTGTTACAAGTGGCAAATCGTTTATCCCACAGCAGTCGGGTACTCTATGTCTCAGCCGAAGAGTCGGGACAGCAAGTAAAATTGCGATCGCAACGTTTAGGGGTGGGTGTGGATGAGGAAACAGACCCCTCACCTGAACCAGAAAACGGCAATTCCCAACCTTCTGCTACAACAGTTGATCCCTTTAGTGAACAGCTTAAAGGTCGGCGACAGAAAAAGTCAAATTCCCCAGAAAATGGGCAAAAAAATCCACCCCCGAAGTCTGAATCTGTGACACCCCAACATCACGAAGACAACTTATACTTACTTCCTGAAACGGATTTAGAAGTTATTTTAAGAGAATTAGAATCTTTAAAACCGCAGTTAGCCGTTATTGATAGTATTCAAACCATTTATTTCGCTAGTCTCACCTCTGCACCGGGTTCCGTGGCGCAGGTACGGGAATGCACCTCTGCTTTAATGCAAGTTGCCAAACGGGAAAATATTACCTTATTAATTGTTGGTCATGTCACCAAAGATGGCGGCATTGCAGGGCCGAGGGTTTTGGAACATTTAGTTGATACGGTATTATATTTTGAGGGCGATCGCTTTGCCTCCCATCGGTTATTACGGTCAATGAAAAATCGGTTTGGAGCGACCCATGAAATCGGGGTGTTTGAAATGGTCGCCCATGGGTTAAAAGAAGTTTCTAATCCCTCAGAATTATTCTTAGGAAATCGAGATGAATTTGCTCCGGGGACTTCAACGGTGGTGGCGTTAGAAGGAACTCGGCCGATTGTGGTAGAAATTCAAGCGTTAGTCAGTCCCGCCAGTTACGGTTCGGCTCGACGAGCAACAACCGGGGTAGACAGTAGCCGATTATTACAAATTTTAGCGGTATTAGAAAAACGGGTGGGGATTCCGTTGTCTAAATTGGATGCTTATGTAGCCTCGGTGGGGGGCTTAAAAGTGGAAGAACCCGCAGCCGATTTGGGGATAGCCATTGCTATTGTTGCCAGTTTTCGGGATCGTGTGGTTGATCCACGAACGATTTTAATCGGGGAAATCGGGTTAGGAGGACAGGTGCGTCCGGTGTCCCAACTGGAACTCCGACTACGGGAGGCGGCCAAATTGGGATTTAAACGGGCGATTATCCCTAGAGGTCAAAGTCCTGCGGATTTAGGGTTACAAATTCTTCCGGTGGGGAAAGTGATTGATGCGATTATCGCTTCCATTCCGGCTCAACCCCCAACCCTTAATGATGAATTCTGATCCTGAATTCTTAAGTATCCGGCTCCCAGTCTCGCTGTCTCTTGCGATATTTCTGGGATCGAATCTGTTAAACTATTAATCATCCGGGACATTTTTAGGGTGGGCTTGATTGATACCCTAATCCGTGACTGATCTAACCTTGTTAAAAAATCAGTAGATTTAGGGACAATTCCTATTGGTTTTATACAGCAATTAAGAGCAAAATTGTCAATGGCTTTTTCGCTTTTTCCCATCTATTTTTAAAGCATAGGCAATCTAAATCAAACTCAAGCAATTCCCCAAGAAGCAATCTAAACTAGAAATTCAGGGTTACCGAAAATTTTGGGTTTAAAGCCCCTTCCTAGAAGGACGGCTTTTTATTCCAAGTTGGTGTATAATAAAACAAGTTAATTCAGCCAAAAAATGAAAGCCAGATATCGTTATAGATGCTACCCAACACCCTCCCAAAAATTGGCGTTAGCCCAGTTATTTGGGTGTGTACGGGTAGTATTCAATGATGCTCTGGCTTTCTGCATTTCTGAATACAAAGGAGGTAGAAAGAAACCCAAAAACGCCGAACTTCAAAAACAATTTATCACTCAAGCCAAGAAATTAGAAGAACGACAATGGTTATCTGAAGTTTCGGCAGTTCCACTTCAACAAAGCTTGAATGATTTAGAGCAAGCGTACTCAAACTTTTTCAATTCCTGTAAAGGGAATCGAAAGGGTCAGCGAGTTAAACCACCCAAGTTTAAGAAGCGGAAATCTAAACAATCTGCTCGATTCGTAAAGACTGGATTTTCAATCAAAGGCAAGAAAGTTTATCTGGCTAAGGTCGGGAATTTGGAAGTGGTTTGGTCACGGGAACTCCCCTCTGAACCTAGTTCAGTCACAATCATCAAAGATAGTGCTGGGACTTATTTCCTCAGTTTTGTTGTAGAAATTCAACCCGATATCTTACCCGACTCTGAAAACTCAGTCGGGATTGATCTCGGTATAACCACTTTTGCTACATTAAGTAACGGTCAAAAAATAGAAGCTCCTAAACCGCTTAAAAAACGGATTCAGAAGCTTCGTAAATTCTCTAAACAATTATCTCGGAAAACCAAAGGTTCAAAACGTCGTGAAAAAGCCAGAAAAAGATTAGCCAAACTTCACGCTAAATTATCAGATATCCGAACTGATTTCCTGCATAAATTATCAACCCAGATCATTCGTGAAAACCAAACGATTGTTCTGGAAGACTTAAATGTGTCAGGGATGGTTAAAAATCGGAAACTATCAAGAGCTATTTCTGATTTAGGATGGAAGACATTTAGAACCTTCCTTGAAGCTAAATCTGAAAAGTATGGTAGAGATTTCCGTGTTATCAATCGATGGGAACCCACTTCACAGAAGTGTTCCTGTTGTGGATTTAAAATTGGAAAATTAGACCTTTCAATTCGAGAATGGATTTGTTTGAATTGTGGTGAATCTCATGATGGCGCTAGCCGCGCCTGCTGGCGCATCGAGATGTTAACGCCGCAGTGAATATATTAGCCTGCACTGAGCAAGGTCGAAGTGTCGCCGGAGGGCTTTCGGAGACTTTAAACGGACGTGGAGGAAGCATAAGTCTATCCCAGGATAGCAGCAGCCAAAGAAGCGTCAACCCACCAGAATTTCAACAATTGTCAATATTTGATTTGTTGAAATAGATGGAATCCCCCTCGTTCTACGAGGGGGCGGATGTCAATCACTCCACATCAGCTTACTCATAACGACCATGTTAATGAAATCCCTTGAACGTGCGAAGGTCACCAATGGCCGATACCTCGGTGCAGTGGGTTTGATTGCGATAGCCTACTGGCTCATTGGGAAGCTGACCATTGAATATTTAATGTTGAGTCCTACCCAAACCTTATTTTTGCCGACAGCAGGAGTCGCCCAAGGGATTATTCTGTTATGTGGTTATCGATATTGGCCGGCAATTACCCTGGGTTGCTTTTTTTCCCTTCTCGGAATGGAACAAATCCCCCTAATGGTGGTGGTATTTTCCAGTGTAGGAGCCACATTACAAGCGTGTTTAGGGACTCACTTACTGCATCGGCTGGACTTTTCCCCGGAACTCAAACGTCTCAAAGATGTTCTGGGATTAATGATTTTAGCAGGAGTCATTGCCACCTTGATTCATCCCACAATTACCCTGCTCGCGGGTTGTTTAAATGGCTGGTTATTGTGGAAAGATTTTGGAGAAACTTGGGTGGCGGGATGGTTGGGAAATGCCATTGGGGTATTAGTGGTAACTCCGGTACTATTAACCTGGGGAAGTGAATTTCAACGGTATTACTATCGCTGCAAAATTCCCACCTCCCCATTCTGGTCTTTCCTGAACGCATTGTCTCAAAGTTTGCCTTTGGGAACAACAAGGTTACGCTTGATTGAACGGTCTCCTCGTCAATTTTTCTGGATGCGTCAGGTCGAGGTGGGGATTTGGTTATTACTATTATTCACCTTAAATTGGTTTGTATTTTGTTCTCGCACCCGCTCCGCAACCATTAGTTTTCCCTTGGAATATTTACCCTTTCCTTTTTTTGTTTGGGCGTCTTTACGATTTGGTCAACGGGGAACGGCACTCGGCCATTTTATTACTGCCAGTTTTGCGGTTTGGGGTGTAGCGCGTGAAAGTGGGCCGTTTTTTAGTCGGGGTACGGATACGCCTCAAATTTTTTCGTTGCAGGCGTTTATTTTGGTGATCGCCGTTACTGGTTTAGTGTTAGCAGCAACGGTGACAGAACGTCAACAAGCAGAAATTAGCTTGAGAAATAGTGAAGCGAGTTTAGCCAATGCTCAACGCATTGCCAAGTTAGGTCATTGGGATTTGACCATCAGTAGTTATGAATTATTTTGGTCGGATGAACTTTATCGGATGTTAGGAACAACCCCCCAGGGTGTTAAACCTAGTTTTCCTCAATTTTTAGAATTTGTTCATCCTCAAGACCGAAGATTTGTACAACATTATATTGATCAAGCTTTATTTCAACAAAAACCTTACTGTATTGATTATCGTTTGAAATTAATCAATGGTGAGGAACGGATTGTTTTTGAACAGGCGGTGATTACTTCGAGTCATATTACGAGTACAATTCAAGATATTACGGATCGGAAAAAAGCAGAAAATGCTTTAAGAGCCAGCGAAGAACGATTTTACAAAACCTTTAGCGCCAGTCCGATTGGGATTAGTATTATGACGTTGGTTGAGGAGTTATTTTTAGATGTTAATGATAGTTTTTTACGTCAAATTGGTTGGAATCGAGAAGATGTTCTGCATCACACTCCCGAAGAATTAAAGATGTGGGTTTATCCTCAACAACATCTCAAGCTGAAAAAACAATTACAACGTCAAAATCAGATTAGTAATGTTGAGTTAAAAGTTCGCCAAAAATCAGGACGGGTTCGAGATTGGTTAGTCTCGATTGAATTAATTGATTTAGAGGGAATTTCCTGTTTACTGATGATGGCGAATGATATTACGGAACGTCAACAGGCAGAGGATCTCAGAACGGCAAAAGAAGCTGCTGAATCGGCTAACCATGCTAAAAGTTTATTTTTAGCGAATATGAGTCATGAACTTCGCACCCCCCTGAATGCAATTTTAGGCTACAGTGAATTGTTAATTGAAGATGCTGAAGAGTTAAAGCAAGATGAATTAGTCGGAGATTTAAAAAATATTTATGTGGCGGGACAACATTTATTAACGTTAATTAGTGAAATTTTAGATTTCTCTAAAATAGAAGCGGGTCGGATGAATTTCCATTTAGAAACCTTTAAAGTCGCTACACTGCTTTGGGAAGTGGAAACCACGGTTGCACCTTCGGTGGCGAAGAATTTTAATGAGTTTATTTTAGACGTGGCAGAAGATGTAGATTTGATGCACACTGATTTAACGAAAGTTCGTCAATGCTTATTAAATCTTCTTAGTAATGCGTGCAAATTTACAGAAAATGGTCAAATCACCTTAAAAGTTTTTCAACAAGGAATCGATCAGGTTAATCTGAATGGAAATCCTACCCTAGACTCCGAATTACTGAGTTTAAATGAGGAAGGCATTAATGAAGCTTGTTCTCTCCCCGATGTCCCTAAAACCTGTTCAACGGTTATTGTTTTTCAAGTGATTGATACCGGAATTGGCATGACCCCTAAACAGTTAGTAACGGTTTTTAATCCCTTTACTCAAGCTGATGAAAGCACCACTCGCCGTTATGGTGGAACAGGTTTAGGGTTAACCATTACTCAAAAATTATGTCAAATGATGGGTGGGGATTTATCGGTGATTAGTGAGTTGGGTAAAGGTTCCACATTCACGATGAAACTCCCCAAAATCTTGCGTTGTTTGCCGGGAACCTCAGAAGATACTGCCTCTGATTCAGATTTTTAAACAACAAAAGAAGAACAGCAGAGAAGTGAAATCAGCCCCAAGTAGGTCTAACGACTGGTCACTGATCACTGATTACACCCTTCTTCTGCCTGATTTCTTTTTCAACAACGAAGGGAAAGTCCTGGTGCATAAGCTTCCACAACTTTACCCGTCACAGAACAGGTAATCATTAAATAGTCGCAACGATGACATTGAGTTTGGGTGATTTTGTGGGTGTAAGACCGTTCTGCTAAAGTTCCGCAGTTAGGACAACGAACCGTTTGTTTAGTAGCCATTTTTAATCCTTTGGGTTCCAGCCCATTTATAATTTTTTGTCAAAATCAATTTTTATTCTGCTATTTTTTAAGAGTGGTAATAATAGGGAAATTGGCGAACATTCTGTTGATTCTGACAAAACAGATGGATTCGTTTCTTTTATTAATTTCTAAATTAATTTTTACACCCTAATCCTATTTTTACACTCTCTCTTTAGTCAGAAATCCTTGATCCCCAAGGATAAACCCTTGAATTTTACCCAGTCTTCCTCCATTGCTAGATTAATTCGTCGAAAAAAATTTTTTCTCTTGATCTATTCTTAGGCTGCTTTTAACGGCTTGTGGCAAAAACTTAATAAAAATTTAAGACTAGAAGCAGAATCAGCAATATTTGTTAGTGAAGAAATATTAAAGGGGGTATGAGTTGACGGTTAGTGGCTTGTCCTCATCTCTGCTCTTCCCCCATCCCCATCCCTGCTGGGAATACTCCTTCGCTTTCGCAAAGGAAAGTTTATAAAAATGTTTTCGGAGAGTGACAGAAGAGGGATATTTGCCAGCCACAGAAAATCGGGATTTACTAAGCAGATAATTAGGGGTTACTGACTTACGGGGTGACAAGAGGGCTAAAGCTTTCTTCGGTTGTCACCCCGTGAGAGGAAAATGTCGATGCCAAGGCGCGTTTATTTGTTGGTCGGGCTGTATCCGCACCCTGACTTGCTTGATAGTACAGCGTGGGAATACAGCCCGACATTCTAGTTAAATGTGGTATAATTTCAATAATAAAAATAAATAGTCATCGTTCATCTCCCCCAGGCGCTGAATAGGAGGGTGATATTTTAGCGGTTTGAGGAAGACGGAAGTAGGGAATTTTCCCGAAGGAACGCACAACACTGTTTTACCTTTACCTTGAATGAAGGGTTTGTAGTGATGTTAGTACCTTCTTTGTTATCCCTTGCAATTTCCATTTTTGCAGCTTTACTGAGTGTAAGCACCAACGAAGAAATCGTTCAGGTTATTGCAAGGGGAATTGCTTTAGTTGGTTTGTTAGCGAGTTTAGTTTTAGCGCCTTGGTTGGTGTTGCTAATTTTAGCAGTCCCCCTTATGGGCCTTAAACTAGCTCAAAATCCCCAATAAAGACTCCAAATCCAGACTATAGGTTTAACTTGGAGAATTGATGGGTATCTTCGTCAATTTCATTAATTGTATTCTACCACACATAAGCATTTTAAAACTTATGCGTGGTTTTCTGGTTAGGAATTCGGCAGATGATATTGTTCTACAATTTTTTTAGCAAAATCAGGAACGTGAGCATCTAACTTTTCAGGGTGATTTCGCTTAACATAGAGATAATTGCGAGTAAAGTGAGAATCAATCGAAAACCGAGCATATTCTAACCCTCTAGGGCCGATTTTATCAATCACCACCCCCATTAATTTCGCCGCCCACATCGGTAATGTAACGGCTTTATCATAGGCGGGAATACTTTGTTGCACCGCTTGTTTCCGGTTCCCTTGGGCGATAACAGGTTGGGTGTCAATTAAATCTCCAACTAAGTCTAACATTTCCTGTCCGGTTTGATTTCTAACGACAATCCATTGCCAGCCAAAAGTTGCTCCCATATATCCGACAACTAAATCAGCCAGGGAGTTAACATAATCAAAACAACTCAAACAAGAAGGGGCGAAAATATTCTTTAATTCTTTGGTATTTAACCCAAAAAATGGTACAGTTTCTAAAGAACCATCCTCATGTTTAAAGTGAACTCGAAAATCCTGCATAAATTCATAATAAACAACCGTATCCGGGGATTTACTTGTCGTTTCTAAGAATTTTTGCAATCCCGCACGAGTGACATTATCAACGCAGGGCGTTCCCAAAACATAGAGTTTTTCTAACCCCAATTCCTTCTCAACTGCCCTTAATGCTTGGATTTGACAGCCTACCCCAATTACTAACAACCGCTTCATTTTCGACTGTTCGATTTGTTCTAAAATTGATAAATTCGGGGATAATGTCGGTTTATTGACTTTAGCTGCTAAAATTTCTTCCGGGGTTCTCGCAATTACAGGTTTCGGTTGAAAACGGTCTTCTTTGCTATTTTGAACACAAACAACTCCTTCTACTAACCCTCGGTTGAGCATTTCAATGGCAATGGTACTCACAATTCCCGTCCATTGAGCGCCTTCAATGGGTTGTTTTTTCTTGGCTTGCATCATATCTTGATGCACCCCAAAATAGACGTCATCCCAGTTGTCTAAATTGCGGCTGCTTCCATGAGCTTCTGCTTCTAATTCAGCTATTTGTTGATTCAAAAAAGCACAGGCTTCTTTAACATAATGAATATAATAGGTGTCGCACAGACCGCACTCGCTACAGAGTTCCTTAGCAGGGCGACGCCCCCCCGGTTTCATACCTTTAGCTTTGAGATGTTTGGCTGGTTCTTGTAGTGAAGTCATTGATAGTTGGGTTTTGTTATTTTCCAGATTGTTCTAGCCCATATTTTACCGCAGGACGAATCAATTTGAAATCTTGTAAAACAAACTCAAGATTTTCGCGTGTTAGACTCTCATGGGGGGAAGAAAAAGCTGGTTTAATAAACTCGTACATATCTTCTTTCGTGACATAACCTTGTTTCAAAGCCAATATCATTACCCCAAACAAAATTGTTCTTAACTCTCTTAAAACTTGCTGTTTATCCAACTTATAATTATACTGATTGTGCTGATCATTAAACTCCCTTAATTGACAATGAAGCTGCTCACCCTCATGGGTTAAAATAACCGTAATCTCATAACTTTCAACAAAATCTATCCGAATATTTTCACCCTGTTCTAATTGACCAATTTGTTCGGGAAAGCGATCTTCCAATAACATACAAATATCAGGGTCAAAAAATACAGTAAACTGGATCTCACCAATTTCCCAGATAACTCGTTGATTATGCTCATAACAAAAACGTCGTAACCCTAATTCAAAATCAGATAATTCTCCTAATGGATCTTCTGGAGGTAAGGCGTAATTTTCTAAATTTCGATCAGCAATTTCAAAACTAAAAGTTGAATCAATAATATCTGCTTCAATAATTTCGATAGTTTCTCCCTCACCCGATGCCACTCAATCCTCCTGTCTGATATTTTTAATACCGAACTAAAATATTAGTATCCAGTCCAATCATTTGCATTCTTATAAATAGCAGCTTCCATGTCTTCTAAACTTGCTTTTTTCATCCCAGAACGATGCAAAATTCCCGATAAACTTTCAACCGCAACATTCAGAGGAATGATTTTTACCTGTCCATTTTCATCAATGAAAAATTCTACTTTACTACCTGTATCAAGTTTCAAGTAGTCTCGAATGACTTTAGGAATCGTGACTTGTCCTTTACTGGTTACGGTTGTACTCGCCATGAGAACGAATCTTTACTAATAATCCTTACTGTATTGTATTACATTTCTACCTAAAATCTACGAATTCCAAGATATTGTTATTTTTGTTAATTTAATATCAAGGTCAACATTTTAGGCAATCACCATGACTGACAAGGATAATCAGGATTTGCAAAACGTTGCAGAAGCGACAGGTTACGCAGCGACAGGGGCAGCAGTTGGAACCGGAGTGGCTGCAACTGTTGGTGGTATGGGGTTAGTGGGTGGCTTTGGCGGTGTGGCAGTTGGGGCTGCTCCCGTCGTGGCGGCAGGTGCAGTGGTGGGAACAGCAGCCTATGGTGCGAAAAAAGCCTTAGAAGAAAGAGATGCAACGGCGTTAGGTGCAATAGCGGTAGGTGCAGTTGGAGGTGCTGGAGTTTCTGCGGTTGTGGGTGGTATGGGTTTAGCGGTGGCGGGAACTGCCGTTGGGATTGGAATGGCCCCTGTTGTGGCGGCAGGTGGGGTTGTGGGGTTAGCAGGGTATGGGATTAAAAAGTTAGTCGATAATCATTTACAAAATTCTGAACAAGAACAGTTAGAAAATGCGATCGCAAATCAACTCAATGAAAATTTAGAAACTGCAAAAAAAGCGAAATTGGAAGCGGAACAAGCAGCACGAGATGAGTTTTGGAAACAACGGGATCTAGCCGATAAATAGATAAGTTACGGAGTGAATAAATTAAAGAAAAATAGCTCAAGATGTCATCTTAGAGGAGTTAAAAATCATGGGTCAGCTATTTAATCGAATGGGTCGTTTAATTAGAGCTAATGTCAACTCTTATCTCGACTCTTCAGAAACAGATTCTCGCAATTTTGCAGCAGGTTCAGCCTTTGCTACAGGGGGTGCTTTAGCAGGTGCTTCTGTTGGTCAAGTTGGAATTTTAGCAGCCGGAACAGGTTTTAGTGTTGGAACAGTTGGATTAACTGGGGCTGGTGCATTAACAGGACTTGCACTTTATGAAGCAATTAGAATGATGGTAGAAGGGGATACTTCATCAGTGGGAGCCACTACCGCAGGTGCAGTTGCGGGTGCAGGTTTGTCTGCTGCTATAGGGGGTGTTGGAGTCGCCACAGGAGGAACAGCATTTGGTGTGGGAATGGCTTCTATGGGTGCTGCGGGTGCTATTGCTGGACTGGGTGTAGCAGGTTTAATTCGTCTTTTAAAGCAAGGAATTGATCCAGAAAAGCTGTTAGAACAAGCGGTTTTAGATATGCAAGAAGATGTGATTAAGTTCCGTAAAGCGATTGTTCCAGTCATTGTTGCTCAGAAACGTCTTGAACAACAATATAATCAAACTAAAATGCAAGTTGATCAATGGCAATCACGAGCCAAACTTGCTTTAAAAAAAGGTTATGAAGATTTAGCTATAGAAGCATTAAAGCGAAAAAAATTATCGTTGAATACTTTAAATACAATTAAGCAACAACTCGATACTCATACAGAACAAGTTAATTCCCTCAAACATCAATTATTAGTTTTTGAACAAAAGGTTTCTGACGCTAAGTCGAATAAATCATTACTCATGTCTAAAATCAAAGCAGCAAAAGCACAGATTGAAATTAATAATCGACAAGATTTGTTAGGTGAAATTAATTCTTATAATGCAACAACAGCCTTTGAACGAATGGAAGAGAAAGTTAGACAACTAGAAGCTCGTTCAGCACCAGGAAAATTAGCAGGCTCAGATTTTGAAAGTAAATTGGCTGCTTTAGAAGCAACAAGTGAGGTTGATGATGAGTTGGCAGCATTAAAAGCACAAATTTCAAGTAATCATACAATAAGTGATCCTCATATTCAGACTAACTCATTATCAAAAACAGATGTATTTGATAATGAGTTAGAACAATTACGTCAAGAATTGGATAAAATCTAAATCAAAAACGAGGAGTAATGTCAATTATGGGTTCCCTAGATTATCGAGTAAAATTCCTAAACAGTTTTTTAACTCTTGATGTTTATGATAGGATAAATTTCTAGTTCCTTCCACAACCAATAGTCGAGAGTCCCCAACTTTATGCAAAATGATATTCTCTTGTTAGAAAAAGTAGCTAAATTTGTGTTAACGGGTCAAGAACAAAAAATCGACTCTCATATTGTTGCTGAAAGTTTAATTCGATGTGAACATTGGGCGAAAAAAAACAAAGAACACTATAGTTTTGAATCCTTAGTTGGAAGTTGGCGACTGTGTTGGGTAAGTGGAACCCATAAACTCCGTAAAAAAGCCGGAGTTTTTATCGGAAGCGGGTTTTATATTCCTCGATTTTTGAGTCTACAAATTATCTATTCTCAATATCCCCATCCCCTGTTACCCTTCAATCCACCCTCGGAAATAGACGCAGGAATTATTGAAAATTCTGTTCAGTTGGATGGGGTGAACTTAATCCTAACTGGCCCTGCTAAATTTGTAGAAAAAAACAATATTCTAGCTTTTGACTTTACCTGTCTTACGGCTAAATTCTTAGGATTAAACCTCTACAATGGAAAAAGGCCTGGAACTCCAAGTAATGCTCAACAATTTTATCAAGATTCTATCAAAAAACAAGCTTTTTTTGCCTTTTTTGTAATCACCCCTAATCTTATTGCTGCTAGGGGAAGAGGTGGTGGTGTTGCACTGTGGTCAAAAGTAAGTACATGATCCTAAATCGACTCAATAATAAACGAATGTCAGGGGGTAGTCATACTCAGAAGGAGTTTATTGCCGGATTCCGTTCGTTATCCCGTCGCTGATGACTATATATTATCGTTCTAAATTCTCGCAGGCAGAACACACTCCCATCAATACTTATCCTTTTGCCATCGGTGCTTAGGGTCTATACGATGCCCTAAGTAACCTTTATGAATGGACAAGCAACCTACCTTGAAGTTAGGAAAGATTCCAGCCCTAGGCCTACGTTCAAAAAATTTTCCCTGGATTTTCGCTATGCCCCCAGTTAAATTTCCAAGCTCTCCAAGATCTGGAGAAACTACAACCCTTGCCAGACAAGGATTTCCCCTGGTTCAAAAAAAAGTTAAGAAAAAGGGTTGACAAAGCCGAAGAGATTAGATACATTGGTAAATGCGCTTGAGAGACGAAAGAACCGAAAGCGCACCGAACCTAGAAAAAAAAATACGTTTGAAAGTCGAATTAACGAACTCCTAGTCAAAAAACTATCGGAGGAATCAGTTAAAAGACTGAGGACTCCCAAAAGATAACATGACTAGCAAGTCTAGTCAACAGAAGAGCTACAAATTCTTCAAAATGGAGAGTTTGATCCTGGCTCAGGATGAACGCTGGCGGTCTGCTTAACACATGCAAGTCGAACGGAACCCTTCGGGGTTTAGTGGCGGACGGGTGAGTAACACGTAAGAACCTGCC